>CANBQX010000242.1 GCA_947371775.1 Comamonadaceae bacterium | reverse complement strand
GTGCCGATGACCGTGTACCGCCCTGAGGGCGATGGACCCTTTCCTTTGGTGGTGTTCAACCACGGTCGGGCAGTGTCAGCAAAACGCGCAAGCCAGGGGCGTTACCGGCCCGAGGCGGTGGCACGCTACTTGGTGGCCAAGGGTTTTGTGGTGTTGGTGCCCAACCGCATTGGCTACTGGCAAACCTATGGCAGCTTTGATCCGGAATACAGTGCTTGTGGGCCGATAGAGCAAATGTCCTTGGCAGCCTCGGACCAGGTCTTAGCGACGTTGGAATTTGCCAAAACCCTTCCCTATGTGGACGCCAGTCGCTGGCTGGTGGCGGGCCAATCGGTAGGGGGCCTCACCACGGTAGCCACCGTGGGCCGGGCACCGGCGGGCTTGTTGGGGGGCATTAATTTTTCGGGCGGTACCGGCGGTGACCCCGACGCCCGGCCCGGTCGCCCTTGCAACCCCACTGCGACCACACGTTACTGGGGTGAAATTGCCAAAAACGCCAAGGTGCCCATGCTCTGGATGTATTGGGAAAACGACAAATACTGGGGCCCAGACATCCCCAAAACCTGGTACAAGGCCTGGGTCGAAGGCGGTGCACAAGCCACCTTCGCAGGCTTCGGTCCTTCGGGCAGCAATGGACACTCGGGACTGACCGAAGACATGGACCATTGGTTGCCGGTGGTGGACGAATTTCTCGCGCGCTTGGGTTTTGACAGGCCCGCCATCGTCAAGCCACCCCAAGCCACTGCGTTTGCCACCATTGACGCGGTGGATGCAGTGCCTGTGCGGCCTTCGAACAAAGCGGCTTACGGCAAGTTTCTGGACATGGCCATGCCCCGCGCGTTTGCCGTGAGCACGCAAGGCGGATTTGGATTCGCCAATGGCGATTACGCCGTCGGTCGCGCCCTGGGAAATTGCCAGCGCTACGGCAAGCCCTGTGCCTTGTACGCAGTGGACGCCGACGTGGTTTGGAAGTCGCAATGACCCCTTGTAAGCAAAGCTTCCGATGTGTATGATTTTTGATTTTTATACACATTGTCTGTAAACCTATGCGAACCAACATCGACATCGACGACAAGCTCATGCAAGCCGCCATGGAGGCCGGCGGCTTTAAGACCAAGCGTGAGGCCGTCGAAGAGGGCTTGCGCATGATCAAGCGCCGCAAGGCCTATGACGCATTGTTGGCGGCTTATGGCACCTTGCATTGGGACGACTCGGATGACGGCTGGGCCCAGTGGCGCGCACAACAGGCTTCGCTGGTCAACGAGTCCGCACCCTCACCGTATGTTCCTGTCCCATCGGCCAAACGGGGTCGCGCAAAGTGATTCTGGTCGACTCTAGCGTCTGGATTGATTACTTTCGCGGCGCCCGCAACCGGCCTGTCGAACAGCTACTTGCGTGGTTAAAAGGTGGCGAGGCCACGGTGGATCTGGGCGTAGCCGACTTGGTGGTCTTTGAAGTGTTGAGGGGTTTTTCTTCACCCAATGAGCAGCAACGTGCCAAAGGCCTTTTGTTGGGCTTGGACGTGGTCGAGATCGGTGGCCTGGAGAACGCGCTTCTCGCTGCCGAGCACTACTGCGCCCTGCGCGCGCAGGGCTACACGGTGCGCAGCCCCGTTGACGTGTTGCTCGCAAGTTATTGCATTTCCCACGACCACATGCTGCTGCACCGCGACGCTGATTTCGACGTGATGGCCGCCCTGCGCGGCCTTCAGGTCGTGCCGCACTGACTCCCTCTTAGATTGGAAAAACAAATGTTCACCAAAATCCTCATCGCCAACCGTGGCGAAATCGCGTGCCGGGTCGCCGCCACCGCCGCGCGTTTGGGCATACAAACCGTGGCCGTGTATTCGGATGCCGACGCGCAGGCACGCCATGTGCAACTCTGCGACCAGGCGGTGCACATTGGCGGCAGCGCGCCCAAAGACAGCTACCTGCGCTGGCAGGCCATCATTGACGCGGCGTTGGCGTGTGGCGCCCAGGCCATTCACCCTGGCTACGGTTTCTTGAGCGAGAACGACGCCTTTGCCCAAGCTTGTGCAGACGCAGGGCTGGCCTTTATCGGGCCGTCGCCCAGCGCCATTCGCGCCATGGGTCTGAAGGCCGAGTCCAAGCAACTGATGGAGCGTGCCGGTGTGCCACTGGTGCCGGGTTACCACGGCACCGACCAGGACCCTGCGCTCTTGCAGCGCGAGGCCGACCGCATTGGCTACCCGGTGCTCATCAAGGCCAGCGCGGGGGGCGGCGGTAAGGGCATGCGCATCGTCGAAGCCGCAGCAGACTTTGCCGGTGCCTTGGCCAGTTGCCAGCGCGAGGCGGTGAGCAGCTTTGGCAACGGCGCGGTGCTGATTGAAAAATACGTGCAGCGCCCGCGCCACATCGAAATTCAGGTGTTTGGTGACAGCCAAGGCAATTGTGTGTACCTGTTTGAGCGTGATTGCTCGGTGCAACGGCGGCATCAAAAAGTGCTGGAAGAAGCGCCCGCACCCGGCATGCCGGAGGCCCTGCGCGTACAGATGGGCGCGGCAGCTGTAGCCGCTGCCCGTGCGGTGAACTACGTGGGTGCAGGCACGGTGGAATTTATCGTCGAGCAAACGAGCTACGACCAGCCTGAGGCCATGAAGTTTTACTTCATGGAAATGAACACCCGCCTGCAGGTGGAGCACCCGGTGACCGAGGCCATCACCGGCCTGGACCTGGTGGAGTGGCAGCTGCGCGTGGCCAGCGGTGAGCCGCTGCCCTTGCGCCAAGACCAGCTGCAAATTACCGGCCACGCCATCGAGGCACGCATTTGTGCAGAGACGCCGGACAAACAGTTTTTGCCCGCTACCGGAACCTTGGGCGTATACGCCTTGCCCGCACACAGCAGCTTTGAGCGCGCCGACCAAGGGGTGCGTGTGGACTCGGGCGTGCGCCAGGGCGACACCATCAGCCCCTTTTATGACTCCATGGTCGCCAAGCTCATCGTGCACGGCCGCACGCGGGCCGAAGCGCTGGCGCGGCTGGACGCTGCGCTGGCCAAAACCCACATCGTGGGCTTGAACACCAATGTGCA
>CANBQX010000241.1 GCA_947371775.1 Comamonadaceae bacterium | reverse complement strand
GGCAGCGCACAGCGTGGGCAGGACATTGCCTACGACGGGCAAACGCTCACCACCGTTTTTGGACCGAAATGGCGCTTGCTCTTGATTGGCGCCGGCCAGCTCTCGCAGGCGGTGGCGCAGATGGCAGGCTTGCTGGACTTTGAGGTCTTGGTTTGCGATCCGCGCGAGGACTACGCTGCCACCCTGGACCTGCGCCTGGTGCAGCGCGTAGAGGGCATGCCCGACGATGTGGTGCGTGAGATGCAGCCCGACCCGCATACCGCCATCGTGGCACTCACGCACGATGCCAAGTTAGACGACATGGCGCTCTTAGAAGCACTCAAATCCGAGGCGTTTTATGTGGGCGCCTTGGGCTCCGGCCGCACCCAGGAGGCGCGTAAACAGCGCTTGGCCGAACACTTTGACATGACCGAGGAAGAGCTGGCCCGCCTGCATGGCCCCGTGGGCTTGCGCTTGGGTGCCAAAACGCCTGCCGAAATTGCCGTGTCCATCCTGGCCGAGATCGTGCAAGTCAAAAATGCGGGCGCCAGCGTGGCCCACGCAGACTCGTCGTGTGCTGTGCCGGGTGTCCCGGGAGTGGCGGGGGTCTAAACGGCGAAGGGGGCGCCCGCTTGCTGGCCCATGGACTCACCCAAACGCACCGGCGCGCCGCTCTGCCACCGCGGATTCCAGTCCAGCGTGTCTTGGGGCCACAGCAACACCACGGTAGACCCCAGCAAAAAGCGGCCCATTTCCTCGCCCTTTCGCAGGGTCACGGCGCCGCTGTCGTAATGCCATTCGGTGACCTGGGGCAGGCGCGGCGGGTTCACCACGCCGTGCCACACAGTGGCCATGCTGCCCACAATGGTTGCGCCCACCAGCGTCAGCACCAGGGGGCCGTGGTCCGTGTCAAACACACACACCACCCGCTCGTTGCGCGCAAACAAGCCGGGCACGCCACGCGCCGTGGTTGGGTTGACCGAGAACAAATCACCCGGCACGTAGACCATACGGGTTAAGCGCCCGTCGCAAGGCATGTGGATGCGGTGGTAGTCGCGCGGGCTGAGGTAAATCGTGGCAAAGCTGCCGTTCTCAAACTGCGCTGCCAGCGCGGCGTCGCCACCCACCAGCGCGGTAGTGCTGTAGAAATGCCCTTTGGCCTGAAAAATCTGGTCGCTGGCGATGGAGCCGAACTGGCTGATGGCGCCGTCTACCGGACAGACCCACGTGCTGTCGGAGAGCGGGCGTGCGCCGGGCGCCAGCGCGCGGGTAAAAAAGTCGTTGAAACAGGGGTAGGCGGCCAAGTTAGGTTCGGCGGCCTCGGCCATATTGACCTGGTATTTCTGGACGAACCAGGCAATCAAACGGGTGGTGAGGCCGCCCCAGCGGCGCGTGGCCACCCAGCCGCCGAAGGCAGTGAGGGCTTTTTTGGGAAGGAGGTATTGGGGCAATACCGAGAAACGATCAGTCAATGGGGCTCCGGTGCAGGGAAAAGAGACTCCACTGCGCCACATGTTGCAGCGCTCCGGAAGCTGTTGAAATTATAGGGAGTGGCCTATAGTGGCGGCTTATGAGCACCGCACGCATCCCTCCCATCCAATGCCTGTTGACCTTTGAGGCGCTGGCGCGTCTGCGCAGTGTGACCCAGGCCTCTGAAGAGTTGTTCGTCACTCCCAGCGCGGTCAGTCACCGCGTGCGCCAGTTGGAACAAATCATTGGCACCAAGCTGTTTGGCCGTGCTGATTTTTCTCTCACCACCGAGGGCAGCGAATACCTGGCCCATGTGCGTGAAGGTTTGGCCATATTGCAAAAGTTTCCGAGTGCCAGCGCCGCACCGGGCAAGCGCAAGCTGCGCTTGGCGGTCACGCCCACTTTTGCCCGCTCGGTCGTGATTCCGCGCCTGCGCGAGTTCACCGATGCCTACCCCGAGATTGACCTGACTTTGCAAGTCTCTATCCCCCTGCTGGACGTGGTGGCTGAGGACGCCGATCTCACGGTGCGCTTTGGTGCCGGGCGTTATGCCGACCTGGAGCACATTTGCCTGACCAAAGACGTGGTCACGCCTATGGCCTCGCCTGCCTTTGTGCGCGAGCATGGCCCCTTTGCGGAAGCGCAGGATTTGCAAAATCTGCCCCTGTTGCGCAGCCCATTGGAGCCCTGGCGCACCTGGTTTGCTGCCAACCACCTCGACTGGCCCGAGCCGGTGGACGGCTCGCAGTTCAACGACATTGGCCTGATGTGCGATGGCGCGGCGGCAGGTATGGGCATTGCGCTGGTTCGGCTGAAGCTGGGCGCACCGTGGCTGGAGAACGGCTCCCTGGTGCGTTTGGGCAGCAGCGACACCTTTGTCGAGAACGTGCCCAGCCCCCACGCCCACTACCTGTGCTGGCGCACCGGCATGATGGACCGCTGGGAGTGCGCTGCCTTTGCCGAATGGCTGAAAAAAGTCTTGGCCTAACGGCCGCGCACGGCAAATTCACGTACCAGCGCAAGATTCTTCACGCAGCGACACCGCGCCTTCCCGTACAGTCCGTGGCATGAATGCCCCCTTGAACGCCACTGCGGCGCAGCTGATGGACCGTGCCGCTTTGCAGCAGCGCATCGTGCACGCCTTGTCCGAGCACTTGCCCACCCATGCCCTGCTGTACCACGCAGAGGACACCACCCCCTACGAGTGCGACGGCCTGACGGCCTACCGCCAGCGCCCCTTGGTCGTGGCCTTGCCTGAGACCGAGGCGCAGGTGCAAGCCGTGCTGCGCAGTTGTCACGCTTTGGGCGTGCCGGTGGTGGCACGTGGCGCGGGCACGGGCTTGTCGGGTGGCGCCATGCCGCATGCCGCAGGCGTGACCTTGTCGCTGGCCAAGTTCAACAAAATTGTGGACGTGGACCCCTACAGCCGCACGGCGCGCGTGCAGTGCGGTGTGCGCAACCTGGCCATCAGCGAGGCCGCCGCGCCCTATGGCCTGTACTACGCGCCCGACCCGTCCAGCCAGATCGCCTGCACCATTGGCGGCAACATCGCCGAGAACTCCGGCGGCGTGCACTGCTTGAAATACGGCCTGACACTGCACAACGTGCTACAGGTGCGTGGCCTGACGGT
>CANBQX010000240.1 GCA_947371775.1 Comamonadaceae bacterium | reverse complement strand
TCGTGCGACGTGCTGGTCTTGCAGCAGCTTCAAGTCGCTCTGCGCGCCGGGCACTGGAAAGTGACCGTTGCAGTGCATGCCGGCAGCCAAATCATTGCGGTGTGGCCGGGCTTCAAGGAGCATGTGTACGGCCTGGCAGTGGACGTGGGGTCGACCACCATCGCGGCACATTTGTGCAACCTGGCCTCGGGCGAGGTGGTGGCGTCTGCGGGTGTCATGAACCCGCAAATTCGCTTTGGCGAAGACCTGATGAGCCGCGTGTCCTACGTGATGATGAACCCGGGTGGCGAGGTGGAAATGACGGCCGCTGTGCGCGCTGCGCTCAACGAACTCGCGGTTGATGTCGCTGCGCAAGCCAAGATCTCGCCGCAGGATATTTTGGAAGCCACCTTTGTGGGTAACCCCATCATGCACCACCTGCTGCTGGGCATTAACCCGGTGGAGCTTGGTGGCGCGCCCTTTGCCCTGGCCACCGACCGTGCGATTACTTTGTGGGCGGTAGAGATTGACTTTGCCATCCACCGCAATGCGCGCATTTATGTGCTGCCCTGCATCGCGGGCCATGTGGGTGCCGACACGGCGGGCGTGATCCTGGCCGAGCGCCCGGACCTGAACGACAAGATCACCCTCCTGGTGGACGTGGGCACCAATGCAGAGATCGTGCTGGGCAACAACCAGCGTTTGTTGGCCTGCTCCAGCCCCACCGGCCCCGCCTTTGAAGGCGCGCAAATCAGCTGCGGCCAACGCGCTGCACCGGGTGCCATCGAGCGGGTGCGCATTGACCCGGTTAGCTTGGAGCCGCGCTTCAAGGTGATTGGCTCGGACCTCTGGTCCGATGACCCCGGCTTTGATGCCTCGGTCGCGAACACAGGTGTGACGGGTGTGTGCGGCTCGGGCATTATTGAAGCGCTGGCAGAGATGTACCTGGCAGGCATCATCCGCCACGACGGCGTGATCGACGGCGACCTGGCCCAGCGCAACCCGCGCATTCAGCCCGACGGCCGCACTTTCTCGTATGAGTTGTACCGTGCCACCGCCGATGCGCCGCCGCTCAAAGTCATGCAAAACGATGTGCGCGCCATTCAGTTGGGCAAGGCCGCTCTGTATGCCGGTGTGCGCCTGCTGATGGAGCGCATGGGTGTGCAGACGGTGGACCGCATTCGCCTGGCGGGCGCATTTGGCAGCCATATCGACGTGAAATACGCCATGGTGCTGGGCATGATTCCGGACTGTGTGCTGAGCGAAGTGAGCTCCGCGGGCAACGCCGCCGGTACCGGCGCACGCATCGCACTGCTGGACCAGCGCGCACGCGGCGACATTGAAGCCCTGGTACGCCGGGTGGAAAAGATCGAAACCGCGGTGGAGCCCCGCTTCCAGGAGTTTTTTGTCGAAGCCATGGCCTTGCCGCATTTGACCGATCCATTTGTTGAGCTGCGCAAGGTGGTGACACTGCCTGAGCGCGTCGCGGTGAACAACGAACAAAGTGCCCGCAGCCGCCGTGGGGCGCGCGCCCGCACCTAAGTCGTCCCGCCGCCTTGGTTTTTTGATAAAAATTTCTGGGGCAGGAGCCCATGACAGTGAAAGTCCCACATCAAACCTTGTATAAAGGCAAAGTCCGTAAGGGCGGTCACACGGTGTGACGGTTTCAATCTAACAACAGGAGATCGTATGAAATTGATGAAGAAGATGGTGGCGGTTGCCGCTGTGTTGGCGATGGGTTCGCAATGGGCTTTGGCCGAAGACGCCAGCTGCAAGACCGTCCGTTTTGCCGACGTGGGCTGGACCGACATTGCCGCCACCACCGGCTTGGCTTCTGTGGTGCTCGAGGGTCTGGGCTACAAGCCGACCGTCACCATGGCATCCATTGAAATCGCTTTTGCGGGCATGAAGAAAAAGCAGATTGATGTATTCCTCGGCTACTGGAACCCGTCCATGACGCCCCAGATTGAGCCCTTCGTGAAGGCGGGCGATATCAAGGTTTTGGCCACGCCCAACCTGGTTGGCGCCAAGTACACATTGGCGGTGCCCACTTATTTGTACGACAAGGGTTTGAAGACCTTTGCCGACATTGCCAAGTTTGAAAAAGACCTGGGTGGCAAGATTTACGGCATCGAACCCGGCAACGACGGCAATGCGCTGATCGCCGGCATGATCAAAGAAAACAAGTTTGGCCTGAAGAGCTTCAAGATGGTGGAGTCGAGCGAGGCGGGCATGCTGGTTGAAGCCCAGCGCGCGATCAAGAACCAAAAGGCCATCGTGTTCCTGGGCTGGGAACCCCACCCCATGAACGTGCAAATGAAGATGAGCTACCTGGCCGGTGGTGACGATGTGTTTGGCCCCAACCTCGGCGAAGCCAAGGTCTACACGGCCGTGCCATCCTCTTATGAGGCGCGTTGCCCCAATGTGGGCGCCTTGCTGAAGAACCTGCAGTTCTCCACCGACATCGAAAACCAGGTGATGGTGCCGATCCTGAAAAAGGTCAAGCCCAACAAAGCGGCGGCCGACTTCCTGAAGGCCAACCCTGCGGTGCTGGACAAGTGGCTCACCGGCGTGAAAACGTTTGACGGCAAAGACGGCTTGCCTGCAGTGAAGGCGGCTTTGAAGATTTAAGCCCCCGCGTTTGGTGCCATCCGTGGCGATGGCACCCAAGGCAACTCCGATCCCGCGTGTTGTGGGTCGGGGTTGTTTTTTTGTGCAACAGACATTGAAATGGCAGAGCGCTATGAATGAAGCAAGCATCCACAGTTGGGTTGACGGCAAACCCTTGCGCGGCAAGGGCAAGGCGTTTGTATCGCTCAACCCCGCCACCGGGCAGGTGCTGGCCCACTTGAATGACGCCGACGCCGACGACGTGAATCTCGCTGTGGCGTCGGCCCAGCGCGGTTTTGAAGTGTGGTCCGCCATGAGCGGCACAGAACGCGGACGCATTTTGCGCAAGGCCGCAGACTTGCTGCGCAGCCGCAATGAAGAACTCGCCGCGCTCGAAGTGCAGGACTGCGGCAAGCCCATTCAAGAGGCTTTGGTCGTGGACGTTATGAGCGGCGCAGACTGCATTGAATATTTTGCGGGCGCCGCAGCCACGCTGACCGGCCA
>CANBQX010000239.1 GCA_947371775.1 Comamonadaceae bacterium | reverse complement strand
CGTTTCACGTAGTTCAGGGTGCTGGGCGGCACGCGAAACACATTGGGCTTGTCGTCCTCGGGGCTGCCGATGGTGGCGACCACGCACTCCAGGTTGCCCACGCGAATGTCGGCCTCGCGGAACAATTTGGCAAAGCCCGCGAAGGGGTCGCGGCCCCGGCGCATGGCTTGGCTGGGGCCGTCCTCCAGCATGATGTCACCGACCACGACCAGCGAAACCGTATCTTTGCCCGGCGTTTCAGCGTGCAGCGCGGCGCTTGCCAACACCCACAGCCCGACGGCGAGCCATTTCTGGATCAGCGTGTTCATGGCGACACCTCCGCCAATGCGCAGCGGTACTGCAGCTCTTTGCCCAACAGCGGCGAATACAGCGAAACGCGCCCGGTCAAGGCATCGGGCGACGGGTTGCGCAGAGCCACAGGTTGCAGGTACTGGAGGTGCTGCATGACCATGGGCTGGCGTCGGGTGTTGTAGTAGAGGTACATATTCACGCTTTCAATCGGGGTGTCGGCCTGGCCGGACGTGGCTGCCAGAACGATGGCCTTCACCCGAAACCGGTTGCCCACCGGCACCGCCGCCACTGTGTAGGGGTCGGTCGCGGGGCTAAAGGCGCGGTAATGCGTCTCGGAATTGACGTCAAAAGTGCATTGCAGCTCGGCGCTGGCTTGGGCCGATACCGTGCCGAACCCCAAGGGGATGAGGCCAAAAATCGCAAAAAAATGCCGTGAACATTGCTTCAAAGCCAGGTCTCCAGGGTGGTATTGAGTGCCCAGTTTATGCGCAGCCGATGGGACTGAGATAATTATCAAATTAGAATCTAATCACCGCTCCGGGGTTGGCATGCCATTTGCAGGGAAGGGTTTGCCGCCGACCTGTCGGGAAGGAAGTCAGCTTCTCGACACCCGCAGCGCCCTGAGTACCCACCTGAGAGACCGCGATGCCCGCTTTGACCAACGCCCTTGCCCGCTTACCCCGCACATTTCACCGCGCACTGTGCGCCTTAGGGCTGAGCGTCCTGAGTTCCTTGGTACTGGCGGCACCGGCGGGGCCAGCCGCCATGGCACCAAGCGCTTTGGCCGTTCTCGGTTCTACCCATACCTACACCCCGGCGGTCGGGGAGGCTCTAACGCGCATCGTAGCCAAAACACTGCCCAATAGCCCATTGAACGCCGATCTGCTGGCCCAAGCCTTTGTCAGTTTGAATCCGCAGGCCTTTAGCGCCGGCGTCAACAGTCGGACATTAACTACGGCGCCGTTGAAGGTACCCAACCACAACCAGTTGGTGCAACTGGTACTGGCCAAAAATGAAGCGGCGCGTCCCGCAGTGCTGGTGGCCCTGTCGGTGGCCGATGCCAAAGCGTCAGTGAGCCCAGCGACCCGCCCTGCTGAAAAACGTGAAAACTGGGTGCGCTATGCAGGTGGGCCGGTGAAAGCCGTAATGAATTTCGATGGCAGCGCCGATGAACGAAAAAACTGGGTGCACTACCTAGGCGCGGCGGTCCAACGGGTAGTGAGCAGCGCGACGGCATCTGAATCCCTGCAATGGGTGCAATACCCCCGCCTTGTCCTTGCCACTACCCCTGCGGCGCCTCAGCCCGCAGCGGACACCCGCAACTGGGTGCGCTATACCGCAGGTCGCAGCTACCCTGCGCAGCAATTCGCGCAGTTGTTTGACTGACGGTTACCAGCATCCCGACGCAGGCGTTCGGTTCCCGCCTTGATCCACCGTCAGCGGGCTGCAGCCCGAATCGACATTGGCTTGGTTGCCGGTGGCAGTGGCTTGCACAGTAAATGAACTGGCAGTTGGAGTCGGCGTGAGGCTGAAGGTGTAATACGCGGCCAAGCTTGACTGGCATTGCTGTGCTGAAGCGGCAGGCAGAACCGCACTGGCATAGCTCAGGTTGGTGGTAAACACCCGTTCCATGAACTGGGCCTGTTCCATCAGGCAACCCTGGGCCGTATTGCGACGGCCTTTGGCAATGCTGGTGGTGTAGCTGCCATAGGCAATGCGCGCCAGAACGCCCGCGATGACGACCACGATCAGCAATTCGATCAAGGTAAAGCCGCGTTGTCGGTTGAAGTGCAGTTTAGATTGCATAGGACTTGCTCAAAATTTAGATATGCCGGAGGTCAAGGGTACCGATGAGGCAGGTACCGCCGCAAGGATATCGTTTGATTGCAAACGAATTTTGTTTTTATTTTGTTTATTATTGCAATGAGTTTACGCCTTTAGGCACCTATTTCATTACCATGGCCTCAATGAAAACCTGCCGCATGAATCGCCAAGCCGACCGGGGCATTACCTTGGTAGAGACCATGGTCACCGTGACCATCATGGTGATCTTGCTGATGGTGGCCGTCCCAGCTTACAAATCGACCATTGACGGCAATCGGCGTGCAACCTACGCCACTGAACTGCTGGAAGACTTGACGCTGGCGCGCAGCGAGGCCATCAAAAGAAACAAAAAGGTGGTGGTGTGTGCTTCAACCAGCGGCACGGCTTGTTCGGGCAACCCAAGCGACTGGACCAGTGGCTGGATAATGTATGTCGACGCGAATGGCAATGGCTCGCTCGATCCTGGCGAGTCGGTTTTGCGGGCACATGGCGCATTGAAACTGCCTGCAGGGTGGAGCGCAACACACAATCGCACTCCTTTCACCTTCCCATTTCGACCCACTGGAGAAATTCCCGGGGCCGGTGCTGCTGGTTTCAGAATTTGCATCATGCTGCAGATCGATCAAGGCAGCAATTGCCCAGCGGGGCTTGCTTATGGTGGGCAGTACTCCAATCTTGTTGCGACCGCTGCCGGTCGCCTGCGCATTGAATCCCAATAAGCGTTAGAGGCGCCGCGCTCGCCTCGGCGTCTTGGTGATAATGCGCGTCAATTCAAACGACGCACCCTATCACCAAGGATATGACGATGACCACTCCCGAGCACCCCGCCCATCCTGCACCCACCGACTGGAAGCACGATGGTGTGCGCGTGGTGCCGGGTGATCAGCTCGACGGCAACGTGCCGTCCACACCGGGCATGGACCGCAAGGCGGCTATCAACTTTGCGCGCGTCGGTGCGCAAAAGCTTTGGGCAGGTACCGTGCA
>CANBQX010000238.1 GCA_947371775.1 Comamonadaceae bacterium | reverse complement strand
CCCGCTTCCTGCACTTTTTCCAAAAATTGGCGCATGCGCGCATCGCGGCGCGTGGGCTCGAAATAAATTTCAACGATGGAGCGGGGAGCAGTTTTCAGGCGAACGCCCACGGCGTGAAAGCCGAACAGTACTTGGGATGACATCCCCCGATTATCGCCCCTGAGGCTCAGGCCGCTGGACCCACGGCGTTGGAGGCAATGCGCCCTGCTTCGATGGTGATCCGGCGTTCGCAACGCGCCGCAATCGCCAGATCGTGGGTGACCAATACCAGTGTGGTTCCCAGCTCACGGTTGAGTGAAAACATCAGCTGCATGATGGTCTCGCCGGTGGCAAAGTCCAGGCTGCCGGTAGGCTCGTCAGCCAGCAACACGGCGGGCTTCACGACAAAGGCACGTGCCAACGCCACGCGCTGCTGCTCCCCACCGCTGAGCACCTTGGGGTAGGCGCCCAGGCGGCTGGACAGCCCCACACGCTCCAGCATCTCGGTGGCCGCTTTGCGGGCGTCTTTGCGTCCGTCCAGCTCCAAAGGGAGCATGACGTTTTCCAGCGCAGTCAGGTTGCCTAGCAGCTGAAAGCTCTGGAACACAAAGCCCACCTGGCGGGCTCTCAAGGCCGCGCGGGCGTCCTCATCCAGGGCAAACAAATCTTGCGCACCGATGCGCACCGTGCCACTGCTGGGCGTGTCCAGTCCGGCGATGATGGACAGCAAGGTGCTTTTGCCCGAACCGGACGCTCCGACAATGGCGGCGGTCTCGCGCGCTTTTAGCGCAAAATCGACGTCCTTGAGGATTTCCAGCGTGCCGGTCGAGTCGGTGACAGATTTGCAGAGATGCTCGACGGAAATAATGAATTCAGACATGGGACTTTCTTTGAATCGAAGACACTTTAACGCAGGCACTGCTGCCCTTTTGCTGGGCATGGCATTTGCCGCAGGGGCCAAGACACCGGGCGTGATTTTGGTGGTGGGCGATTCGCTCAGCGCGGAATATGGCCTCAAGCGCGGCAGCGGCTGGGTGGCGCTCCTGGCACAGCGCCTGAGCGAACAAAAAAAGCCTGTCTCGGTGGTCAATGCCAGCATCAGTGGCGACACTACTTCGGGCGGTCGGTCGCGACTGGGCGCGCTGCTGGCTCAGCACAAGCCCACAGTGGTCGTGATTGAACTCGGCGGCAACGACGCATTGCGCGGTTTGCCGCTACAAACCAGCCAGGACAATTTGCAATCCATGGTGCAGGCCTGCGTGGCCAATGACGCCAAGGTGCTCTTGCTGGGCATGCAGGTTCCACCCAACTACGGCAGCGACTACAGCGCCCAGTTTGCCGCCATGTATGCCTCGGTCGCAAAAACCAAAGGCGTGGCGCTGGTGCCTTTTTTCCTCAAGGGCGTGGCCGATGTGCCAGACTCAGAAAAGATGTTCCAAAACGACCGCATCCACCCGCTGGAAGCGGCCCACCCCCTCCTGCTCAACAATGTTTGGCCGGCACTTTCGAAACTGATTGCATGAGCCTGAACCTGATTCCTGCCAGCGAGGTGATCGCCCGCTTCGACGAATTTCACACCCTGATCGACGCCCGCAGCGAAGGGGAATACGCCGAAGACCATCTGCCGGGCGCAGTCAACTGGCCTACCTTGCACGATGAGGAGCGCAAAAGCATTGGCACGCTGTACAAGCAGGTCAACGCCTTTGAAGCCAAAAAGCGCGGCGCAGCGCTCGCGGCACGCAATATTGCCCAACACATTGAAGCCCATGTGATCGACAAGCCACGGGACTGGGCGCCCCTGGCCTACTGCTGGCGCGGGGGCAAGCGCAGCGGCTCCTTGTCTTTGGTGCTGGACCAGATCGGCTTTCGGGTGTCGCTGGTCGAAGGCGGCTACAAAGCCTTTCGCGCCGCCATGCTGCTGGATTTGGCCGAATGCGCCAGTCGCCTGCAGTTTCAAGTGATTTGCGGCACCACAGGCTCGGGCAAAACCCGTCTGCTGCACGCGCTGCGCGACGTTGGAGCCCAGGTGTTGGACTTGGAAGGCCTGGCGCGCCACCGAAGCTCGGTGCTCGGCGCCTTGCCAGGTGTTGCGCAGCCGACCCAAAAGCGCTTTGACACCCTGGTGTGGGAGCACATCCGCGCGTTGGACCCGCAGCGCCCGGTGTTTATCGAGAGCGAAAGCAAAAAGGTGGGCAACGTCTCCATCCATCCGGTGCTGGTCGACCGCATGCGCGCAAGCCCCTGCTACATGGTGGAGCTCGGCAATGACCAGCGGGTGGAGTTGTTACTCGAAGACTACGCCTACTTCACCACACATCCCGAGGTGTTTTGCAACCGCCTGGACGTATTAACGGTGCAGCGAGGCAAGGTCGTTGTCGAGGCGTGGAAAGCCTTGGTACAAAAGGGCGAATTCCGCCCGGTTGTGAGTGAGCTTTTGACCACCCATTACGACCCGGTGTACCTGGAATCGATCAAGCGTAATTTTTTGCAGGTCGGACTGGCAAAAACCCTTCGACCCGCCGACAAAAGCATGGAAAGCATGCTGGCGCTGGCGCGGTCAATGCACAGTGATTGATCATCCTGCACCGCCCGCGGGGGTAGTACTCAGCTGCCGCTAGCGGCGTTCGGATCGGATTGCACGCCGCTGGAATTTGCGCCATCCAGGCCTTCGTCTGATACATCTGCCGGTGCACCATCGTGCTCGCCGCCGACCTTGCGCTCACTCTTGCTCTTGAGCTTGTCTTCTTTCTTGCGTTTCTTGGCCAGTTCTTTTTGACGCTTTTCGTAACCGTAATTGGGTGTTGCCAAGGTGTGCTTTCGTTGTTTAGGCCCACTTTAACATTTCGGTGTTCGCGCCCTTCAGGCCTGCCTTCAACAGGCACGCAGTGCCGATGACTCCTAGAACTGGGAGGTGCAAATGCTTGACCGCAAAGCGCTTACTTCTACACTGTCCGCGTCACAAATGACACGCGTCTGATCAGTACACCAAGCCCATAGCGACGCCAACAGCGATTGCTTGCGTTCGGTTGGCCACGTTGAATTTTCGAACTACGTTATTCAAATGAAAAACTGCCGTCGTTTCAGCAATGTGAAGAATCATTCCGATTTCGTAGGCCGTTTTCCCTCTCGCGGCCCAGGTCAGGCACTCGCGTTCACG
>CANBQX010000237.1 GCA_947371775.1 Comamonadaceae bacterium | reverse complement strand
AGCCACGTGGCGATGCGTGCGGCCTGGTCGGCCGCCTCGGCCCAGCGAATGTCTTGCACCACGCCATGGCCAATGGGCTGGGTCAGGTAGGTCTTGTGGGGCTGGGTGGCAGCCCAGTGCAGCAGGCGCTGCACGGGAAAGTTGGCGGGGTTGGCGGTGACGGTGGTGGCTGCCATGGTTGCTCCTCTTGCTTGGTTTGAGTGCATTCTTGGCCGAGAAGTTCACTCGCCGCAAGGGTGTTGACCCTTGGTGCCAAGCGCATGCTGCGACAATGGCGCTTCGATTTTTTGCAACCCTTTTTGTTTTCTCCCGTTTCATGTCCAGTACTTCCGTTTTTCCGGTCCGCGCCGCCACCCTGCGGGATGCGCGCGCCATTGCCGAACTCCACAACGCCACCGTCCAAGCTGCCTACCAGGGCCTATTGGGTGACGTGACCGTGCCCGTCATGGCACTGGACAAGCGCCAGGCCTATTGGCGCGAAGCCATTGAATACGCCGAGCCCCAGGTGCATGTGGCGCTGCACGGCGATCGCATCGTGGGCTTTGTTGGCTTTGACCGCAGCCGTGACGAAGGCAGCAAACAGACCATGGGCGAAATTTGGGCGATTTACGTCCACGCCGACTTTGTCGGCCTGGGCGTGGGCTTGTCGCTGTGGGACGCTGCCCGCGAAGGCTTGCAAGAAGAAGGCTGCACCGATGTCAGCATTTGGCTGCCCCTGGCCAATGAGCGCGCCATGCAGTTTTTCAACATGGCAGGTTTCAAGCGCGAAATGCCCAGCGCCAAGACAGTGTCGATTGGCGGCGTCAAGATCGAAGAAATTCGACTCAAGCGCGCGCTGGCCTGAGTCGCTAGAGGGCAGGGCGCTGCGGCGCCCGTCTATTGCTTTTTGACGACCACGCTGCCGATGGAATAACCGGCGCCAAACGAGCAAATCACCCCGACTTGTCCCGCCTCAAAGTCCGCCTTGTTCCGGTGGAAGGAGATGATGGAACCGGCGGATGCGGTGTTGGCAAACTCGTCCAGAATCACCGGCGCTTCTTCGCGCGTGGCATCACGGCCCAGCAGTTTGCGGCTGATGAACTGGTTCATGGACAAATTAGCCTGGTGTAACCAGTAGCGGCGCACGTCGTGGGGCGTGTAGCCCAGTGACTTCAGGTGACCTTCAATATGGTCCGCCGCCATGGGGCAGACCTCTTTGAACACTTTGCGGCCTTCCTGGCGGAAGAGCTGGTCGCGGTCGTCCGGGTCGCGGTCTTCGGCGCGGGACATAAAGCCCTGGTTGTTGCGAATGTTGTTGGAAAACGTGCTCAGCAAGCGCGTGCCCAGCACCTCAAACGCACCGGCCGGTGCCAAGTCCAGGCGCTCCACCAGGATGGCGGTGCACACATCGCCAAAGATAAAGTGGCAATCGCGGTCTTTCCAGGCCAGATGGGCGGATGTGATTTCGGGGTTGACCACCAGCACGGCGCGGGCCTGGCCGGTGCGCACTGCGTTGACGGCCAGCTCTAGCGCAAACGTGGCCGAGGAGCAGGCCACGTTCATGTCAAACGCGTAGCCGTTGATGCCCAGCGCGGTTTGAATTTCCACGCCCATGGCGGGGTAGGGGCGCTGCATATTGGCAGCCGCGCAAATCAGGCCGTCCACGTCGGCGGCGGTTTTGCCAGCAGCGTCCAGGGCCGCTTGCGCAGCGGCCACACCAATCTCGGCCATCATGGAAATTTCGTTGTCGGGGCGGGGGATGAAGCGCGGGCGCATGCGCTCGGGGTCCAGCACACCAGCCTTGTCCATCACATAACGGCGCTGGATGCCCGAGGCTTTTTCGATGAATTCGACGTTGGACTCGGTCAGCGCCTCGCGGGTGCCCGCCGCAATCTCGGCGGCGTGGCGGGAGTTTTCCAGGGCTGCGTAGTGGTTGTAGGCCTCGACCAGCTCCGCATTGGTGATGATCTCAGGCGGCGTAAACAGGCCTGTACTGCTGATGGCGACACGGTGCATGGTGGATGTCTCTGGGTGTTATGTACGTTGGCGCACATTATCCATGGACAGGGGCGCCACTTGCCTACTTGCCGGTGAGCGCCTCGCGCACAAAGTCCAAACGGTCCTGGCCGAAGAACATGGCGTCGCCCACAAACACGGTGGGCGCACCAAAGGCGCCGCGTGCCACCGCCTCTTCGGTGGTAGCGACCAAGGCGGCCTTGACTTCGGGGTCGCTGACCAGCGCCATAAAGGGCTCGGCCTCAAAGCCCGCCGCGCCCAGCACCTGGGCCAAGACCGCCGGGTCACCCATATTGCAGGGCTGCACCCACATGGCGTTGAACACCGCGTCCACATAGCGCATCAGCGCTTGCGGGTCGCGCAGTTGCAGACCGGCCGCGCCGCGCATCAAGGTCAGGGTGTTGATGGGAAAGTGGGGGTTGTGGGCAAAGGGCACCTGGTAGCGCTGCGCAAAGCGCGCCATGTCCTGGCCCATCCAGCGGCCTTTGGCAGGCACGGTCACCGGGCTGGCGTTGCCCGTGGCCTTGAACACGCCACCGAGCAGCATGGGCCGGTAGACCACGGCAGCGCCGGTGTCGGCTGCCAGCTTGGCCATCTGGGTGTGCGCCAGGTAGGTGGTGGGGCTGCCAAAGTCAAAGAAAAATTCTGCGGTCTTTTGCACAGGGTCTCCTCGTGTTGTTGTGGGGCTTACCAGGTTTCCATCCAGGGGCGCAGGTCCATCTCCTGCGTCCAGGCGCTGCGCGGCTGGCGGTGCAGTTGCCAGTAGCTCTCGGCAATGTGTTCGGGGTTGAGGATGCCGTCCTGGTCCTTGAGCGCATAGCGCTGGGGAAAGTTCTCGGCAATGAACTGGGTGTCGATCGCCCCGTCAATAATCGTGTGTGCTACATGAATGCCCTTAGGCCCCAGCTCGCGCGCCATGCTTTGCGCCAGGGCGCGCAGCGCATGCTTGGCCCCGGCAAAGGCAGAAAACCCGGCCGCGCCGCGCACGCTGGCCGTGGCACCGGTAAAAATAATCGTGCCGTGGCCGCGCTTGAGCATGGCCTTGGCCACTTCGCGCCCGGTCAAAAAGCCTGCGAGTGCCGCCATTTCCCACACCTTGCGGTAGACCCGCTCGGTGGTGTCGGTCACATCAAAGCGCACATTGGCGCC
>CANBQX010000236.1 GCA_947371775.1 Comamonadaceae bacterium | reverse complement strand
ACTCACGCTGGGCCTGCCGCCCATGCTGACGGCCGCCACCGGCATGGACGCCATTGCCCACTGCATGGAAACCTTTATGGCGCCAGCCGTCAACCCGCCCGCAGATGGCATTGGCCTGGACGGCCTGGCACGTGGCTGGGGCCATATTGAGCGCGCCACCGCCAATGGCCAGAACCGCGAAGCGCGCTGGAACATGATGAGCGCGAGCATGCAGGGCGCCATGGCCTTTCAAAAAGGTCTTGGCTGCGTGCACAGCCTGAGCCACAGCCTGGGCGGCGTCAATCCGCGCCTGCACCATGGCACCTTGAATGCCTTGTTTTTGCCAGCGGTGGTGCGCTTTAACGCGGCGGCCGACTCCATTCAAAAAGAGCAGCGCCTGCAGCGCATGGCCCATGCCATGGGCCTGGGCGGCTGCGATGCGCAGGGCGATGCGATTGCCCACGCGATTCGCGACATGAATGCCCGACTGGGCCTGCCCACCGGCCTGGCCGCGTTGGGCGTAACGGCAGACCTGTTTGAGCGCGTGATCGATGGCGCCATGGCCGACCATTGCCACAAAACCAACCCCCGCATTGCCACCCGCGAGGACTACTGGGCGATGTTGGATGCGTCGATGTAATGGGGCAGGCCTGTGGCGTCCTTGCGCAAACTTCTTCTGCTGTGTGGGCTGGCCGTCGTGTCTGGCGGAGTGCACGCTACCAGCTTGTTGGGCGACCACACCTGCCCGCAGTGGCTGCGCATGCAGGTGCCCGCAAAGCAAGCCTGGGCCAAGTCATTTTTGGCGCCGCTGAGCTTGGCGCTGAAGTCGATTCAAGGGTCCAAGCGCGACGCGAGTGCCGATGCGTCGCGCCCACCGGGCGATGCCGTGGCCTCCATCGACGCCTACTGCGCCGCGCACCCGGACAAGATGGCGGCGGACGGGGCGGGGGCTTACTTCAAGACGCTGGTCGGGCCTTGAGGCTGGGGCCTAGGCCAGCGCCCGAGACGAGTGCGCCACAGCCAGCACAAAGGGCAACACCAATTCAGGCACCAGGTAGCCCAGCCACAAGGCCCGAGGCTCTGGCAGCCCGACCTTGCGCATCGACAACAGCCGCCCGCAACCGGCGATGAAAACGCCTGCTGCAATCAGATAAACCAGCGTGCCTTGCTCTCTCACAGTCCATGCCGCCCATGCACAAATGCCGCCCATCGAAAAGTAAATCCCACCCATGAAGCGGTGGATGTTGTCCAGCCGTGGCGAAGTGTCTGGTTGCCCCAAGTACATCTGCAACGAGCCGCCGAACAGGGCGATAGCGGCAAATGCGAAGAGGCAGGCCTGGGCGATGATTTGGCTGGTGGAAAGTGCAGTGTCCATGGTGATGATCCTTGTGGCGTCTGATTGGATCATGTTTTCAGCTTGTCCACAGCTCGCCCATGGTCTGGGCGAACGCGCTGGCGGCTTCGGCATGGACGAGGTGAGTGACCGCTACCTGAGATTGCACGCCCCTAGGGACGTGCGATTTAGCTGACCTGCACGCCCTTCCAAAACGCCACGTAGCCCTTGATGTTGGCCGCTGCTTCTTTGGGCTCTGCGTAGTACCAGGCGGCGTCGGGGTTGAGTTCGCCATCGACGATAAGCGAGTAATAACTTGCTTGCCCTTTCCAGGCGCAACTGGTCTTGTGGTTGCTAAAGCTGATGAACTGTTGGTTCACAGAGGCCGCAGGGAAATAGTGGTTGCCCTCGACCATCACAGTGGCGTCGCTCTCGGCGATCACGGTGTTTTTCCAAACTGCTTTCATGCGGATGCTCCTGAGGTGCCCATGAGGCTTGCCACGCCAGTGTGACGCTGGCCCGGATGCTAGCTTGCTTTGGATTCACGCAGCGCAGGCGGGTACCTGCGCGGCGCAAATCACCAGCTGTCCTTGTGGTCCGGAGTCGCGCTGATTTTGTGAATCGACAGGTCGGTGCCGTCAAACTCTTCTTCCTGGCTCAGGCGTATGCCCATGGCGACTTTGAGCACGCCGTAGACCACAAAGCCGCTGGCCAGTGCCCACAGCACGCCGATGCCGGTGCCAATCACCTGCGCGCCCAGGCTGACGCCGCCCAAGCCGCCCAGCGCTTTGCTGCCAAAAATAGCGGCGGCGATGCCACCCCAAGTGCCACACAGGCCGTGCAAGGGCCAGACGCCGAGCACGTCGTCGATCTTCCATTTGTTTTGCGTGGCGGTAAACATCACCACGAAGATGGCACTGGCCACACCACCGACCACAAAGGCGCCCAGTGGGTGCATCAGGTCCGAGCCGGCACACACCGCCACCAGACCGGCCAAGGGGCCGTTGTGTACAAAGCCGGGGTCGTTCTTACCCAAGACCAGCGCCACCAAGGTGCCGCCCACCATGGCCATGAGCGAGTTGACCGCCACCAGGCCCGAAATTTTGTCCAGCGTTTGAGCGCTCATCACGTTAAAGCCAAACCAGCCCACCGTGAGAATCCACGCCCCCAGCGCGAGGAAGGGGATGCTGGAAGGCGGGTGTGCCGACATGGTGCCGTCTTTGCGGTAGCGGTTGCTGCGCGCGCCCAGCAGCATGACCGCGCCCAAGGCAATCCAGCCGCCCACGGCGTGGACCACCACGCTGCCGGCAAAGTCGTGAAACTCCGCGCCGGTGTTGGCCAGCAGCCAGGCCTGCACGCCAAAGTGCTGGTTCCAGGCTATGCCTTCAAAGAAAGGATAAACAAAGCCCACGATGACGGCGGTCGCGATCAACTGCGGCCAGAACTTGGCGCGTTCTGCGATGCCACCCGAGATGATGGCGGGAATGGCCGCCGCGAAGGTCAGCAGGAAGAAGAACTTCACCAGTTCGTAGCCGTTTTTAGCGGCCAATTCCTCGGCGCCGACAAAAAAGCTGGTTCCGTAGGCAACGGCATAGCCGACCACGAAATACACAATGGTGGAGACCGAGAAGTCCACCAAAATTTTGACGAGCGCGTTGACCTGGTTCTTGCTGCGTACCGTTCCCAGCTCCAGAAACGCAAATCCCGCATGCATGGCCAGCACCATGATGGCGCCCAATAAGATAAAAAGCGCATTAGCGCCCTGTTGTAGTGCATCCATACATCACCTTTTCGTAGATATCGCTCAAATTTAGTGCGAATTGAGGGTTGAACCAATTGATGCACCAAAAAA
>CANBQX010000235.1 GCA_947371775.1 Comamonadaceae bacterium | reverse complement strand
GCCGAAGGCACCATCGTCGCCATGGCGCAGCAGGAACTGACCCAGTACTACCCTCGCCCCGGTTGGGTGGAGCACGACCCGCTGGAGATTTGGAACACCCAGCTGGCAACCGCGCGCGATGCGCTGCAAAAAGCCGGCATCCGCGCAAGCCAGGTGCGCGCGGTGGGCATCACCAACCAGCGCGAAACCACCGTTGTGTGGAACCGCAAAACGGGCCAGCCCATCCACAAGGCCATCGTCTGGCAAGACCGGCGCTCCGAGCCCTATTGCGCACATCTGCGCGAACAAGGCCTGGCCGACACCATCCGCCAGAAGACCGGCCTGCTAATCGACGCCTATTTCTCGGGCACCAAGCTGCAGTGGCTGCTGGACGAGGTGCCCGGCGCGCGGGCGCAGGCGGAGCGCGGAGAACTGGCTTTCGGCACAGTGGACAGCTGGCTTTTGTGGCAACTCACCGGTGGCGCGGTGCACGCCACAGACGTGAGCAATGCCTCGCGCACCATGCTCTTCAATGTCCACAGCAACGTCTGGGACGCCGAGCTCTTGCAAACCCTGGACATTCCAGCGGCCTTGATGCCCACGGTGCTGCCCTCGGTCGCCCAGTTTGGGGAGGTGCTGGCGCAATGGCTGGGCCACGCGCTGCCCATAGGCGGCGTGGCGGGAGACCAGCAAAGCGCGTTGTTTGGCCAGGCCTGCTTCAGTGCCGGCATGGCCAAAAACACCTATGGCACGGGCTGCTTCATGCTCATGCACACCGGCGCGCATTTTCAAACGTCTACCAATGGCCTGATCACCACCAGCGCGGCGCAAGTCGTCTCTGCCCGACCCCAATTTGCGCTGGAAGGCAGCGTGTTTGTGGGCGGCGCAGTGGTGCAGTGGTTGCGCGACGGTCTGGGCGCAATCCGCAGCAGCGCCGAAGTCCAGGCACTGGCAGAGACGGTGCCCGACAGTGGTGGCGTCATGCTGGTGCCCGCCTTTACCGGCCTGGGTGCGCCCTATTGGAACCCTGAGGCACGCGGCACCATCACCGGCCTCACACGCGGCAGCACGACCGCGCACATTGCCCGCGCCGCCTTGGAGAGCATCGCCTTTCAGAGCGCAGCCCTGCTGCAAGCCATGGCGCGCGACGCGCAGCAGGCGGGCGCAGCGGCGGTGACCGAGCTGCGGGTGGACGGCGGCGCCTGCGTCAACGACTTGCTCATGCAGTTCCAGGCGGACCTGCTGGGCATTGCCGTGGTGCGACCGGCAGTCACCGAGACCACGGCGCTGGGCGCTGCCTACCTGGCGGGGCTATCCTGCGGTCTCTACCCCAATACCGACGCTCTGAGTCAGCTTTGGAAAGCCGAGCGCCGCTTTGAGCCGCGCATCCGCCCGGGCGAAGCGCAAGAAAAAATGCAGCACTGGGAGCATGCGGTGCGCCAGGCCACGGCGCTTTGATGGCCTCGCTAGACTCCCACCCACTTCCCACTTGAAAGAAGACCCGCATGCAACAACGCATCGCATTCATAGGCGGCGGCAACATGGCCAGCGCCATCATCGGCGGCCTGATCGGCCAAGGCATGGCTGCGTCGCAGATCGACGTGGTGGAACCCTTTGAAGAAGCCCGCACCAAGCTCCTGGCCCAATTCGGTATCGCGGCCCAGCCGGAAGCGGGCGATTTTTTGAACCGTGCGGACTTGGTGGTGTGGGCGGTCAAACCCCAAACGTTCAAAGACGCTGCCGCGCAAACGCAGGCCCATACCCTGAACGCCCTGCACCTGAGCGTGGCCGCAGGCATTCGAAGTGACACGATTGCCGCCTGGCTGGGCAGCGAGCGCGTGGTGCGCGCCATGCCCAACACGCCCGCGCTGATTGGCCAAGGCATTACCGCCCTGTTTGCCCGCGCGGCAGTCAGCGCCGCTGACAAGAGCCTGGTCACGCAGGTTCTAGAGAGCACGGGTGAAGTGCTGTGGGTCGGAGCAGAGTCGCAGATTGACGCGGTGACGGCCCTGTCCGGCTCGGGCCCGGCCTATGTGTTTTATTTTCTGGAAGCCATGCGCGAGGCCGGTGCCAGCATGGGGCTGGACGCGGCACAGGCCTACCAGCTCGCGGTGGCCACTTTTACCGGTGCGGGCGCGCTGGCCAAAGCATCGCCCGAGACGCCCGAAGTGCTACGCCAGCGCGTCACCAGCAAAGGCGGAACGACCTACGCGGCATTAACGGCCATGGAGGCCAGCGGCATCAAGCCCGCCTTCATTGCCGCCATGCACGCCGCGCGGGACCGCGCGCAGGCCATGGGGGAAGAATTCGGGGCGGGGTGACGCCTGAACCCTAACGCGATCGCTAAGGTGCCAGCACCACCCCGGCGTCCACCAGGGTGCTGATCTCTTTTTCTGCGTAGCCCAGGCTCTGCAAGAGCTCACGGCCATGCTGCCCGAGCCGCGGGGGATCCAGCCGCAGGCCCAGGCGCTGGCCATCCAACATCAAAGGCAACAAGGGCGTCGCGGTCTGGCGGCCATCGGGCAAAGTCATGGGCGCCAATCCGCCGGTGGCTTGCAAGTGCGGATCTTCAAACAGGTGCTGCGGGTCGGTGATCGGCGCAAACGGCAGACCGTGCTGTTCAAACACCCTTGCCAGTTCGGTCGCGCTTTGTTCGACCAAGCGCTCGCGCAGCAGCGGAATCAGCCAGCTGCGCGCCAAGACGCGGTCGTTGTTGCTGGCCAGGCGCACATCGGCAAACAGGTCGGCAAAACCAAAGGCCTCGCAAAACACCCGCCACTGCGTATCGCCCACCACGGCCAAAAAGATTTGCGCGCCGTCTTTGACCTTGAACACGTCGTAAATGCCCCAGGGCGAAATCTTCTCGGGCATGGGCGCGGCGGCTTTGCCGGTCACGGCGAACTGCAGCATGTGCTGCGCCACCAGAAAAATATTGTTCTCAAACAGCGCTGCTTGCACTTCCTGGCCTTTGCCGGTCTGCTGGCGTTGCATCAAGGCCGCCATGGCACCCATGGCACCAAACAAACCACCCATGATGTCGTTGACGCTGCTGCCCGCACGCAGCGGATCGCCGGGACGCCCGGTCATGTAGGCCAGGCCACCCATCATTTGCACCACCTCGTCCAGCGCGGTGCGGTGGTCGTAGGGGCCGGGCAAAAAGCCTTTGTGACTCACGTAAATCAAACGCTC
>CANBQX010000234.1 GCA_947371775.1 Comamonadaceae bacterium | reverse complement strand
TCAAACTGGTGCTGGCGGATCAGGCCACGCGTGTCGCGCCCGGCGCTGCCCGCCTCTGAGCGGAAGCACGGGGTGTGGGCCGTGAGCTTGATGGGCAAGTCGGCCTCGGCCACCACCGTGTCGCGCACGAAGTTGGTCAGCGGCACTTCGCTGGTGGGAATCAGGTAGAGCGCGGTGTTGTCGGGCTGGGCTTCGCCGTCCTGGCCGCCCTTTTTGGCCGCAAACAAGTCGCCTTCAAACTTGGGCAACTGGCCGGTGCCGCGCAGGCTGTCGCCGTTGACGATGTAGGGGGTGTAGCACTCGGTGTAGCCGTGTTCCTGGGTTTGCACGTCCAGCATGAACTGGCTCAAAGCGCGGTGCAAACGCGCCAAGGGGCCTTTCATCACGGTAAAGCGCGAACCGGTGAGCTTGACGCCCATCTCAAAGTCCAGGCCCAGGGGTTCACCCAAGTCCACGTGGTCTTGGATGGCGAAGTCCATGGCTTTGGGCGTGCCCCAGGTGCGCACCACCACGTTGCCATGTTCGTCCGCGCCGCGCGGCACGCTGGCGTGCGGCAGGTTGGGCACCAGTTGCAGCATGGTGTGCAACTCAGCCTGAATTTGCTCCAGGCGCGCAGCCGAGGTTTCGAGTTCGGTCTTGATGTCGGCCGTTTGCGCCATGACCGCGTCCACTTCGGCCTGTCCGGCGGGGCCCTTGGCCTTGAGCTGCCCGATTTGCTTGCTCAGGGCATTGCGCTTGGCCTGGATTTCTTCGGTGCGGGTCTGAATCGTCTTGCGCTCGGCCTCCAGGGCGGTAAAAGCGTCAACGTTCAAAAATGGTTGGGGAGATTTGCGGGCTTCAAGTCCGGCAACGGCCTGCGCCAAGTCTTTGCGCAGCAAATTGATATCTAGCATGGTCTTCTTTGTGGGTATTTAGTGGGGGCGCAGTGCCGCCAATTTTAAGATGCGTCGGCTTTGAGGCCTTTGGGCAGTGGAAACTTGACGGTCTCCACCACACCGTCCATTTTGCGAACCGAGACCGCGCCGAGCTCGCGCAAGCGGGCGATGACGGCCTGCACCAGCACGTCTGGTGCCGAGGCGCCGGCCGTCAGACCGACGCGGGTGCAGCCTTCAAGCCACTGAGGTTGGATTTCGCCCGCGTTGTCCACCATGTAGCTGGCGGTGCCCAGTTTGTGCGCCACTTCGCGCAGGCGGTTGCTGTTGGAGCTGGTGGGGCTGCCCACCACGATCACCACGTCCACTTGCGGGCTCATGACCTTGATGGCGTCCTGGCGGTTTTGCGTGGCATAGCAAATGTCTTGCTGCTTGGGCTCGCGCACCATCGGAAAACGCGCTTTGACGGCGGCGGCAATCTCGCTAGCGTCGTCCATGCTCAGGGTGGTTTGGGTCACCAGCGCCAGCTTGGCGGTTTGGTGCGGCTGCACATGCGCCACATCGGCCACGTCTTCCACCAGGTGGATGCCGCTGTCCAACTGGCCCATGGTGCCTTCCACCTCCGGATGGCCTTTGTGGCCGATCATGATGAACTCATAGCCCTCTTTGTGCAGCTTGGCCACTTCCACGTGCACCTTGGTCACCAGCGGGCAAGTGGCGTCAAACACCTGAAAGCCACGCGCCTGGGCATCTGCCTGCACCGCTTTGCTCACGCCGTGCGCTGAAAAAATCAGGGTGGCGCCGGGTGGAACATCGCTGAGCTCTTCAATAAAAATCGCACCTTTGGCCTTGAGGTCGTTGACCACAAAGGTGTTGTGCACGATCTCGTGCCGCACATAAATCGGCGCACCAAACTTGGTCAGGGCGCGCTCCACGATTTCAATGGCGCGGTCCACCCCGGCGCAAAAGCCGCGCGGCTCGGCCAGCAATATCTCGCTGCCGGTCATAAGACGCCAATCACTTTCACTTCAAAGCTCACCGGGTGCCCGGCCAGCGGATGGTTGAAGTCAAACAGCACCGCACCGCCGTCTTCGCCCGACTTGACCTCTTGCACCGCACCGGCATAGCTGCCCTGCCCGTCGGGCGTGGGGAACTGCACCACATCGCCAACGTTGTAACTTTGGTGGGGATCGCCCAACTGGCGCAGCAGCTTGCCCGCCACCCATTGCACCATGTCGGGGTTGCGCGGCCCAAAGGCGGCACCGGCGGCCAAGGAAAACGTTTGGTGGGCGCCCTCTTCCAGTCCCAGCAAGCAACGCTCCACCTCGGGCGACAGCTCGCCCGTACCCAAACTGAGCGTGGCGGGCTTGTCATTGAAGGTATTGATGATGTCGCCCTCAGGGCCCGACAGGCGGTAATGCAGCGTCAAAAAAGACGTGGCGGTAATACGGGGAAGGCTGGTGGTCATGCAAGTCTCGATAAACTGGTCTGCATTGTAGAAACTTCCATCCTCCATGCCTCTCAAAGACCTGCCGCCTGACGCCCGCCCGCGCGAGAAGTTGCTCGCGCGCGGCCCGGGCGCATTGAGCGACGCCGAGTTGCTGGCCCTGCTGCTGCGCACCGGCATCCAGGGCAAAGGCGTGCTGCAGCTGGCCGATGAGCTGCTGCAACTGCCGGGCAAGGGCGGCCTGGCAGCGCCCGGATTTGGCGGCATTGCAGGTTTGCTCAACGCCACGGCCGACGACCTGAAGGCCGTCAAAGGCCTGGGGCCCGCTAAACGGGCCGAGCTGGTGGCGGTGCTGGAGCTGGCGCGCCGCGCCATGGCCCAGCGCCTGCAGGAGCGCACCGTGTTTGCCTCGCCCCAAGCGGTGAAGCACTACCTGCAGCTGCATTTGTCCGCCCTGCCCCACGAAGTGTTTGCGGTGCTGTTTCTGGACGCCCAAAACCGGCTGCTGACCATGGAAGAGCTGTTTCGCGGCTCGCTCACCCAAACCAGCGTTTACCCGCGCGAGGTGGTCAAACGCGCGCTGCACCACCATGCCAGTGCGGTGGTGCTGGCGCACAACCACCCCAGTGGCACGGTGCAGCCCTCGCGTGCGGACGAACTGCTCACACAGACCCTGAAGGCCGCCTTGGCACTGGTGGACGTGCGGGTGCTGGACCACATCATCGTGGCGCAGGGCGATGCCCTGTCCATGGCCGAGCAGGGCTTGGTGTAATGGCTGGGCTCGCAGACCTCAAACGGCTCAAGAAAGAAATTGACGCCGCCGCAGCCTTGGCACAGGCCAAGCTAGAG
>CANBQX010000233.1 GCA_947371775.1 Comamonadaceae bacterium | reverse complement strand
CATATCGTCCTTCCACTGGGCGCACATGGTGTTGACGGGCGAGTCGGGCTCGTCAAAGGTGACTGTGGCAATGCCGTCCTGGAGTTGGTATTGGATGGTTTTCATGTTCAGACTCTTTCCACAATCGTTGCAATGCCCATGCCGCCACCCACGCACAGCGTGGCCAGCCCGTAGCGCAGGCCCCGGCGGTGCAGCTCATCAATCAGGGTGCCCAAAATCATGGCACCGGTGGCGCCCAGCGGGTGGCCCAGCGCAATCGCGCCACCGTTGACATTGACCTTGTCGTGCGACACCTGCATTTCTTTCATAAAGCGCATGGGCACCGCGGCGAAGGCTTCGTTCACTTCAAAAAGATCAATCTGGTCAATGCGCAAACCTGCTTTTGCCAAGGCTTTGCGCGCAGCGGGCATGGGCCCGGTCAACATGATGGTGGGGTCTGCGCCGCTTAGCGCCGTGGCCACAATGCGCGCGCGCGGAACCAGGCCATGGGCTTTGGCGGCGGCCTCAGAGCCGATCAACACCGCTGCGGCGCCATCCACGATGCCCGAAGAATTGCCCGCATGGTGCACATGGTTGATGCGCTCCACCTGCGGATAACGGGTCAGGGCCACCTGGTCAAAGCCCATGGCACCCATTTGCTCAAAGGCCGACTTCAGGCTGCCCAGGCCTTCCAGCGTGGTGTTGGGCTTGATGAATTCGTCACGGCCCAAAATCACATTGCCCATGGTGTCGTGTACCGGCATGACCGAGCGGTCAAAGTAGCCTTGGGCTTGCGCATGGGTGGCGCGGCGCTGCGATTCCAGCGCATAAGCGTCCACATCGTGGCGGCTGAAGCCGTCCAAGGTGGCAATCAGGTCGGCGCCAATGCCCTGGGGCACAAACGCGGTTTGCATATTGGTCTCAGGGTCTTGCGCCCAGGCACCGCCGTCGGAGCCAATAGTCACCCGGCTCATGCTCTCCACGCCACCGGCCACGACCAGATCTTCCCAGCCCGATCGCACTTTTTGCGCCGCCATGTTGACGGCTTCCAGCCCGGAGGCACAAAAGCGGTTGATCTGCACGCCCGCGCACTGGAAATTCCAGCCCGCTTTGAGCGCCGCCACTTTGGGCAGCACACTGCCTTGCTCGCCCACGGGCGAGACGATGCCCATCACCACGTCATCCACCTGCGCGGTGTCAAACTGGTGGCGCTGCTGCAGATCGGTCAGCAGCCCTGCCAGCAGATTGATGGGCTTGACCTCGTAGAGGCTGCCGTCTTTTTTGCCTTTGCCCCGCGGCGTTCGCAGGGCGTCAAACACATAGGCTTCGGTCATGGGTGTTTCTCCGGTGGGTGAAAGGGCTCGGTAAAAAATGCCATTCAAGGTCTGCGGTTTCAAGCGCAGGACGCAGCGTTTGCAGTATATTGTTTTTAACCAAGCAAGCGCTTTGCAAAAATAGCCTGCTTGTCTCCATTTCGACAACTTGAAAGCCCCTCGCCATGATTGACAGAAGCCTTTTCTCCGCCGACCACGAAGCCTTTCGTGACAGTTTTCGCCGCTTCATGGACAAAGAGATCGCCCCGTTTCACGCGCAATGGGAAGAGCAGGGCTATGTGGACCGTGCGGTGTGGAACAAGGCCGGCGAAAACGGCTTTTTGTGCATGACCATGCCCGAAGCGTTTGGCGGCGCCAGCGCCGACAAGCTGTATTCCATCGTGCAAATGGAGGAGCTGGGGCGTGCCGGTTTTTCCGGCATCGGCTACAGCCTGCACAGCGAAATCGTGGCGCCTTATATCGCTCACTACGGCACGCCGGAGCAAAAGGCGCGTTTCCTGCCCCGCATGGCCAGCGGCGAAATGATTGGCGCCATCGCCATGAGCGAACCCGCCGCAGGGTCCGACCTGCAGGGCATCAAAACCACGGCCACGCTGCAGCCCGATGGCAGCTACCTGCTCAAGGGCAGCAAGACCTTTATCACCAACGGCTGGCATGCCGATGTGGTGATCGTCGTGGCCAAAACCAATCCGACTGCGGGCGCCAAAGGCACCAGCTTGCTGCTGGTAGAGCGCGGCATGCCTGGGTTTAGCGTGGGCAAGCGCCTGCAGAAGCTGGGCCTCAAGGCGCAGGACACCTCTGAGCTGTTTTTTGACGACGTGCGCGTGCCCGCCGAGAACCTGCTGGGCGGCCCTGCGCTGGAAAACCGGGGCTTTATTTGCTTGATGGAGCAGTTGCCCTGGGAGCGTCTGCAAATCGCGATCGGCGCGGTGGCCGCGTCGCAGGCCGCTATCGACTGGACGCTGGACTATGTCAAAGAACGCAAGGTGTTTGGCCAGGCCGTGGCCGGTTTTCAGAACACCCGCTACACCCTGGCCGAGCTGCAAACCGAGGTGCAAGTGGCGCGCGTATTTGTGGACAAATGTACCGAGCTCTTGCTCCAAGACAAGCTGGACACGGCCACTGCCAGCATGGCCAAGTACTGGTGCTCCGACCTGCAGTGCAAGGTGATGGACGAATGCGTGCAGCTGTTTGGCGGTTATGGCTATATGTGGGAATACCCCATCACCCGTGCCTATGCCGACGCCCGGGTGCAGCGCATTTATGGCGGCACCAACGAGATCATGAAAGAAGTGATTTCGCGCTCCATGGGCCTGGGCGGTAAGTAAGCCCAAACAGCGCTTAGGCGGACGCGCTTACTTCAGGCTTCCCGACAAAAACTGGCCCAGGCGCTCGCTCTTGGGCCGGGCCAGCACCTCGGTGGGGTTGCCTTCTTCTTCGATCAGGCCTTTGTGCAAAAAGATGAGGTGGTTGGCCACCTCGCGTGCAAAGCCCATCTCGTGGGTCACGACCACCATGGTGCGGCCTTCTTCGGCCAGCGTGCGCATGACGCGCAGCACTTCGCCCACCAGTTCGGGATCGAGCGCGCTGGTCGGTTCGTCAAACAACATCACTTCCGGCTCCATGGCCAGGGCGCGGGCAATGGCGACACGCTGCTGCTGACCGCCGCTCAGGTGCGCGGGGTAGCGGTCTTCCATGCCGACCAGGTCCACGCGCGCCAGGTATTTGCGGGCGGTGGCCACAGCCTCATCGCGCGGCACGCCCAGCACATGCACTGGCGCCTCAATGATGTTTTGCAGCACCGTCTGGTGCGCCCACAGGTTGAAGTGCTGAAAAACCATGGCCAGCTTGGTGCGCATGCGTTGCAACTGCC
>CANBQX010000232.1 GCA_947371775.1 Comamonadaceae bacterium | reverse complement strand
CGCGCCACCGTGCTCGACGCCATTGAGCCCATGGCCACCGCGTCGATGTGCGGTGCCGACCTGGCCAAGCTGGGCCTAGAGACCGGTGACGTCATCACCATCGAATCGCGCCGGGGCGAGGTGGCCATCCACGTGCGCCGCGACGACGGCACGCCCAACGGTGCGGTGTTTGTGCCCTTCGCCTATTACGAGGCAGCGGCCAACCTGATGACCAACGCAGCCTTGGACCCCTTCGGCAAGATCCCGGAGTTCAAGTACTGCGCGGTGGCCGTTCGGGCGGGTGGCGTGCCCTCGGCCGTGGAAGGCTACGGCACCAACCGGCCTGCGCCGGTGGTGGCCTGAGGCCTTGCCGTCCGCTGATTCGCAGCGCTTGCCACGCCTGACCCAGGCGCAGGCGCCGCTCACGCAAGCGATTGCGGTCGTCAACGAGTTCGGTGAAACCCGCGCGCTGGACATTCCGGCCGAGCGTGCGCTCACGGTCTATGTGGACAAGCGCGAACTCGTCACGCTGATGACGCTCGGGGCGCAGCCCGAGTGGCTGGTGCTGGGCTATTTGCTCAACCAGCGGCTCATCAAGGCGGCGCACGAAGTGGAATCGATCACGGTCGACTGGGAGGTCGGTGCCGCCGCTGTCAAAACCCACCACGGTATTGCCAACCTCACCGAAAAAACTGCCAAGCGCGTGGTCACCACCGGCTGCGGCCAGGGCAGTGTCTTTGGCGAGCTCATGGCCGACGTAGACACCATTGCACTGCCCGAGGCCACGCTGACCCAAAGCGCTTTGTACGGCATCGTCAACGCCATACGTTTGCACGACAGTGTTTACAAGGCCGCCGGTTCGGTGCATGGCTGTGCCTTGTTTCAGGGCGAGACCATGTTGATGTTTGTCGAAGACGTAGGCCGCCACAACGCCATTGACGCCATCGCCGGTTGGATGGCCTTGCAGCCCACCGATGCGGGCAACAGCGCAGCACAGCGCACAGGCTTGCGGGCCGACGACAAGGTGTTCTACACCACCGGCCGCCTGACCAGCGAGATGGTCATCAAGTCCGCGCAAATGGGTGTGCCCATCGTGGTGTCGCGCAGCGGCATTACCCAAATGGGCCACGCGGTGGCGCAGCGGCTTGATTTATGCGCCATCGGGCGGGCCACCAACAAGCGCTTTTTGTGCTTTAGCGCGCCGCAGCGCTTGGTGTTGGACGCGCTCATCCCAGCTTGATTGCGCTATATTTTCAGAAAGTCACTTGGAATGGATGTCTCTATGAAAATCACCGTCTCCACCCTGATTGCTGCCCCGATTGCCGACGTGTGGCTCGCTTACACCACGCCCGAGGACATCAAACAGTGGAATGCCGCCTCAGACGACTGGCACACCACCAAGTCCTCGGTGGACTTGCGCGTGGGCGGCCAGTTTTCTTCGCGCATGGAGGCCAAAGACGGCTCCTTTGGGTTTGACTTTGCGGGGGTCTACACCCAGGTCGAGGCGCCTCATTTGCTGGAATACAGCTTTGGCGAGCGCAGCGCGTCGGTGGTGTTCACCGAGACCGCCCAGGGCGTGCGCCTGACCATCACCTTTGACAGCGAGACCACCCACCCCGAGGACCAGCAGCGGGCGGGCTGGCAGTCCATTCTGGACAACTTTGCGCGCCACGTTCTGGCCCAGCAAAAACCCCACTGATCCCCCGTCGGAGTTGCCGACAGCGCTTTTGCGCTAAGGTCGCCCCATGAAGCAATCTTTTTGGCGCCTTGGCTGGCGCACTTTGTGGCGCGACGTGCGCTCGGGCGAGCTGCGGCTCCTGGTGGTGGCGGTCAGCTTGGCGGTGGCCTCGCTCACTGCGGTCGGATTTTTTGCGGACCGCTTGCAAGGCGGCCTGCAGCGCGATGCACGCCAGCTGCTGGGCGGCGACGCCGTGGTCGCCACTGACCGCCCGGCGCCCCCCGCATTTGGCCAGGAGGCCCAGCGCCTGGGCTTGGCGCAAGTGCAAACCCTGAGCTTTCAAACCATGGCGCGCGCCACGCAGGCGCAAGGCGGTGCCAGCAAATTGGTCGCACTCAAGGCGGTGGAAGCCGGTTACCCCCTGCGGGGTACGTTGCGCTTGACCCCTCACGCGGGCTCGCCTGAGCAAGCCGCCCAAGGCATTCCGCCCCGGGGCTCTGTCTGGGCAGACGCCCAGTTGCTCGACGCACTGGCCTTGCAGGTGGGTGACACGCTGCTCTTGGGCGATGCGCAGTTCACCCTTGCCGCACTCATCGCCAGCGAGCCCGACCGGGGCGCGGGCTTTATGAACTTTGCGCCGCGCGTCATGCTCAACGGTGCCGACATCGCCGCCACGGCTCTGGTGCAACCCGCCAGCCGGGTGAACTACCGCCTGGCGGTGGCAGGCAGTGACGCCGCTGTGGCGAAGTTTGTCGCCTGGGGCAATGCGCAAATCAAGCGCAAAGCGGCAGACGCCACGCCGGGTGCGCAGGCCTCTGCCGAGCCCTTGCGCGGCGTGCGCATCGAGTCCACCCAATCAGGCCGCCCCGAGCTGAGCCAGACGCTGGAGCGTGCCGAGAAGTTTTTAAGTTTGGTGGCGTTGTTGGCTGCATTGCTGAGCGCGGTGGCCGTGGCATTGGCGGCGCGCGCCTTTGCGGCCAAGCATTTGGACGACTGCGCCATGCTGCGCGTGCTGGGTCTGAGCCAGCGCACCATTGCAGCAGCCTATGCCTGGGAATTTGCGCTGGTGGGCGTATTTGCCAGCAGCCTGGGCTTAGGTCTGGGCTACGCAGTGCACTACCTGTTTGTGCTGTTGCTGGCGGGTTTGGTCGATGCGAGTTTGCCTGCGGCGTCTTTGGCGCCGGTGGGCTTGGGGCTGGGCATGGGCTTGACCTTGCTCTGTGCTTTTGGTCTGCCCCCGGTCTTGCAACTGGCGCAGGTGCCGCCGCTGCGGGTGATCCGGCGTGACGTCGGCAGCCTGCGCCCCGCGTCTGCGGGGGTGTTGGCCATTGGGGTGCTGGGCTTTGCGGCCTTGCTGCTGGCGGTGAGCAGCGACGTGACGCTGGGTCTGATCGCGGTGGGCGGATTTGCGGGCGCAGTCTTGTTGTTTGCCGCCTTGGCGTGGCTGGCCATTCGGCTGCTGCGCGCCAGCGTGAACGAGACGACCGCACCGCGCGCGCTGGTGCTGGCCACCCGGCAAATTGCGGCGCGACCGGCCTACACCGTGGTGCAGGTCAGCGCATTGGC
>CANBQX010000231.1 GCA_947371775.1 Comamonadaceae bacterium | reverse complement strand
CGCAAATACTGCCTGCTCAATGGCTTGGACGACATTGGCTTGACCTTGCGCCAAGCCGACAAAATTCGCGCCTTCGAAGCCCAGCGCCTGGCACAAAAGCCTTGGCTGGCGCGCAGCATGGTCGCCTAGACCCCATCCACTCGTTTTAGTTTTCCAAGGACACCATGAAAATCGCAGTTTTGCCGGGTGACGGCATTGGCACCGAAATCGTCGCAGAGGCCGTCAAAGTATTGAATGTGCTGGGTTTGCCACTGGAGATGGAAACCGCCCTGGTGGGTGGAGCCGCCTTCGAGGCCCATGGCCACCCCCTGCCCGACGCCACGCTCCAACTCGCCATGCAATCCGACGCCGTGCTGTTTGGCGCGGTAGGCGACTGGAAGTATGACAAGCTGGACCGCCCGCTGCGCCCTGAACAAGCCATTTTGGGCCTGCGCAAGCACATGGGCTTGTTTGCCAATTTCCGCCCTGCCATTTGCTACGCACAACTCACCGATGCATCCAGCCTCAAGCCTGAGCTGGTGGCAGGTCTGGACATTTTGATCATTCGCGAACTCACCGGCGACATCTACTTCGGCCAACCGCGTGGACGTCGCATTGCCACCGACGGCCACTTCCCTGGCAGCGAAGAGGCGTTTGACACCATGCGCTACTCGCGCCCCGAGATCGAGCGCATTGCCCACGTGGCTTTTCAAGCCGCGCAAAAACGCGGCAAGCGCGTCACCAGCGTGGACAAAGCCAATGTACTGGAGACCTTCCAGCTGTGGAAAGACGTGGTCACGGAAGTCGGCCTGCAATACCCCGATGTGGCGCTGGACCACATGTATGTAGACAACGCCACCATGCAACTGGTCAAGGCACCGAAGAAATTTGATGTGGTGGTGACGGGCAATATGTTTGGCGACATTCTGAGCGACGCCGCCGCCATGTTGACCGGCAGCATCGGCATGCTGCCGTCCGCCAGCCTGAACGCCAAAAACCAGGGCCTGTACGAACCCAGCCACGGCAGCGCACCCGACATCGCAGGCAAGGGCGTGGCCAACCCGCTGGCGACCATCTTGAGCGCGGCCATGATGCTGCGCTTCAGCCTGAACCAGCCCGAAGCCGCAGCGCGCATTGAAGCCGCCGTGGACAATGTCTTGAGCCAGGGCCTGCGTACCCCCGATATTTACAGCGAAGGCACGACCAAAGTGGGCACCCGCGAAATGGGTGACGCGGTTGTGAAGGCGCTGGCCTGAGGATCTACTGCAGGGGTCGACGCAGGCCGTTCAGCGGCGGTCGACCAGGGCGTGGGCGATGGTGCCCAGGTCTACATATTCCAGTTCGCTGCCAACCGGCACCCCCCGCGCCAAGCGCGTGGGTTGCAGGCCTTTGGCTTTGAGCCCCTCAGCAATCACGTGCGCCGTGGCCTCGCCCTCGGCGGTGAAATTGGTCGCCAAAATCACCTCTTGCACAATGCCATCGCAGGCGCGCGCAAACAGCTTTTGCAGCCCCAAATCGAGCGGCCCAATACCGTCCAGCGGGCTGAGTTTGCCCATCAGCACAAAGTACAAGCCCCGGTAGGCGCCGGTGCGCTCCAACGCGGCTTGATCGGCCGGGGTTTCCACAATGCAGAGCTGGCTGTGGTCGCGCCGTGTGTCCAAACAAGTGGCGCACACCGTGTCTTGCGTGAAGGTGTGGCAGCGTTCGCAGTGATGAACATGCTCGCTCGCTTCCATCAAAGCCCGCGCCAGCGCCTGCGCGCCCGCGCGGTCACGCTGCAACAAATGGAAAGCCATGCGCTGGGCCGACTTGACGCCCACACCGGGCAAGCGCCGCAAGGCCTGAATCAAGGCGTCCAGCGAGTGGGCATCAGACATGGGTGCGGCTGCTCAAGCGTATTGAAGGCACTTTAGAAGGGCAGCTTCATGCCACCGGGCAGGCCTGGCATGCCCGCGGTGATCTTGCCCAATTTTTGCTCGGACGTTTCTTCTGCCACCCGAAGTGCGGCATTGAAAGCGGCGGCCACCAGGTCTTCAAGCATGTCTTTGTCTTCTGCCAGCAAGCTGGGGGCAATGGTGACGCGACGCACCTCATGCTTGCAGGTCATGGTCACTTTGACGAGACCAGAGCCGGACTCGCCGCTGACCTCGATGTTGCCCAGTTCGTTCTGGGCTTTTTTCATGTTTTCCTGCATAGCCTGGGCTTGTTTCATCAAACCGGCGAGTTGTCCTTTGTTGAACATGGATGCTTCCTTTGCGTGAATGGAATGAGACAAAAATCAAAGCGGCCGGATCGAGCCCGGAACGACTTTGGCACCAAAGTCGTTCATCAGCTTTTGCACCAGCGGCGTGGCGTAAATCAGTTGCTCTGCGGCCAGTTGGCGCTCGGCGCTGGCCTGTGCGTTGCGCCGACCAGGGCTGTCGGTCACGCGGCCCACCTCCACGGCAAGCGCCACGTCAAAGCCTGCGTCTTTCAAGGCCGCCGTTAAGCGGTCACGGCTGCCAGCTTGGTTCAGCGATTCGCGCTCCACCCGGAGCAGCCACTGCCCCTCGTCGCGCGCGACCAGTTGAGATTGCAGCGCCAGCTCGCGCACCATGGCGCCAATGGCCTGCGCCTCAATCAAAGCCTGCACGGTGGCGTGCCAAAAGTCCCCCTCTTCGGTGGGCAATAGAACCGGGACGGCTTGCGCCGACGCTTGTGCATCCGCTTGGCTATGCGATTGCTGGCGCACGGGTACACCCACCACGCGGTGGTCGACCGCCGCGGGCGGTGTGACGACCGGCAGTACAGGCACCGTTTCATCCACTGCAACATCGATGTCGTCCAATGCCTCGCTGGCCTCCTCCCACGGTTGAACCACGCGCACAGGCAGGATGTGCCCGGGTGGAAGCGCACCGGTAGGGGAATAAATTTCGTCGGACTTTTGCGCAAGCGACGCAGAAGCGGGCGGCGCGGAGACTGCTTGTGCCCTTGCAAGGGGCGCCCCAGGAACCTGGCTGGCCGCTGCTGCGGCCTTATTCAGGCTTTTTTTTTCCGCTACGGGTGCGGTTCGGTTCTCTGCATCGCCCTGTGTGGGCTTGAAGGCCAGCAAGCGCAGCATGACCATGGTGAGCGCCGCGTATTCGTCCGGCGCCAGCCCCAGATCGCCCCGGCCGTGCAGACAGATGCTGTACAGCAACTGGGTTTCATCCGGAGGCAACAAGGCCGCCAGGCGCGCCATCTCAGCCGCCTCGGTGTCGCTGTCGTCTTCGCCTGACGCGGC
>CANBQX010000230.1 GCA_947371775.1 Comamonadaceae bacterium | reverse complement strand
TCCAAGATGCAAACTGCTCAAATTGTGAGAATTTCGGCATAAAGGTGATGAATCAGCGGTAATCGTTGCATTTGCGCATTCGTTCACTGTAAGCGATACGGGCACGCAGGCTCAAGATTTCCGCTGCGTGACAATCCAGCCATTCCAATCAAGACAACCCCACCCGCATGTCAGCCACTTTCCAAGCCATAGAACAAGCGCTCATGCCCTTGGGTCTCTCTCTGCGCGGCGGTTTTCAGGCAGCCGCTACAGACGACTTGCCTGCACTGCCCGCAGGCCAAGCCGCAGCAACCGTGCTGCTGGTGGGCAATGCAGGCCCGGGCATGTGGAAGGCATTCTCTGGGTCTGCCCAGGCCCATGATGGCGCACCCCACCCGCTCAACCGCTGGACGGGCCAGCACCTGGACGCCATTGCCAACTCAATGGGCGGCGTGGCGCTGTACCCCTTTGACGCCACACCGGCCTGGCCCTTTCAGCGCTGGGCCGCACGCTGCGAGCCGGTGCATCCCTCTCCATTGGGTTTGTTCATTCACCCGCAATACGGCTTGTGGCATGCCTACCGCGCGGCCATCGTGCTGGCTGTTCCCCTTGACTTGGCCCCACCCCCGTCCGTCGCCAGCCCCTGCCAAAGCTGCACTGATCGCCCCTGCATGAGCCGCTGCCCGGTGGGTGCTTTCAGCGCCAGTGGCTACGACGTCCCCACCTGCGCACGCCATCTGCAAAGCCCGGCCGGTGCCGATTGCCTGCAAGGCGGTTGCCTGGCCCGGCGCGCCTGCCCTGTGGGCGTGGACTACCAGCAGTTGCCCGCGCAAAACGCCTTCCACATGCGCGCCTTCTTGAACGCAGTGGCGGGTTCGGGCGGCTTGCTAGACTCAACCGAATGACCGACGCCGCGCAGCAACACACTCCCATGATGGCCCAGTACCTGGGCTTGAAGGCGGACTATCCGGACACCTTGTTGTTCTACCGCATGGGCGACTTTTACGAGATGTTTTTCGGCGATGCCGAAAAGGCCGCGCGCCTGCTGGACATTACCCTCACCCACCGCGGCACCAGTGCGGGCCAACCCATCCCCATGGCGGGTGTGCCCTTTCATGCCATGGAAGGCTATTTGGCCAAGCTGATCCGCCAGGGCGAATCGGTCGCGATTTGTGAGCAAGTCGGCGAAGTCGGTGGCAAAGGCCCAGTGGAGCGCAAAGTGGTGCGGGTGGTCACGCCCGGCACCCTGACCGATGCCGAGTTGTTGAGCGAAAAATCCGAATCCTTGCTGATGGCCGTGCACCAAGGCGGGCGCAATACCTGCGGCCTGGCCTGGCTCAGTGTCACCCAAGGCGTGGTGCACTTGGGCGAATGCACGTCCGATGAGGTGGCCGACTGGGTGGCCCGCCTGGCGCCCAGCGAGCTCATTTACAGCGCGGGCGTGACCAACGCTTTTGAAGACCGGCTCAAGCGCCTGCGCTTTGGCAGCAGCTTGTCGCTCACGGCGCGCCCGCAGTGGCAGTTTGACAGCGGCCTGGGCGAGCGCAAATTGCAAGAAGTCTTGCAAGCCGCCACCCTGGCCAGCTGGAACGCCCAAGACCTGCCGCTGGCCCATGCCGCTGCGGGTGCCTTGCTGGGCTATGCCGAACACACCCAAGGCCGGGCATTGCTGCACCTCAGTGGCCTGGAAGTGCAGCGCAATGGCGAGTTGATCGACCTGCCGTCCACCACCCGGCGCAACCTGGAACTCACCCACACCCTGCGCGGCGAAGACGCGCCCACCTTGTTTTCGCTGCTCGACACCTGCATGACCGGCATGGGCAGCCGCCAGCTCAAAAGCTGGCTTTTGCAACCCAAACGCGACCGCCAGCAAGCCAAGGAGCGCTTGCAAGCCTTGGCCACGCTGCGTACCGACACGCGCCAGCACGGCACGCTGGCCGACGCGCTGCGCAGCCAGATCAAAGGCAGCGCCGATGTGGAGCGCATCACCGCGCGCCTGAGCCTGCGCCAGGTGCGCCCGCGCGAACTGGTCGGGCTGGTGCAAACCTTGGCGCGCAGCGCTGCGCTGGCGCAGTGGCTGCACGAGCTGCACGGGCTGCACACCGGCCATGGCACTGGCGGGCTTTTGGAGCGCATCGCCGCTGAATTGCTGCCGCCCACCGACTGCGCTACCTTGCTGCAGCGTGCCATCGCCCCCGAGCCTGCTGCGCTTGTGCGCGACGGCGGCGTGATTGCCAGCGGCTTTGACGCCGAGCTGGACGAGCTGCGCGCGATACAAACCAACTGCGACAGCTTTTTGCTGGACCTGGAAACCCGCGAGCGCGAACGCACCGGCATTGCCAATTTGCGGGTGCAGTTCAACAAGGTGCACGGCTTCTACATTGAGGTCACCCAAGGCCAGGCCGCCAAAGTGCCCGACGACTACCGCCGCCGCCAAACCCTGAAAAACGCCGAGCGCTTCATCACCCCCGAGCTCAAGGCCTTTGAGGACAAAGCCCTGAGCGCCCAAGAGCGCGCGCTGGCGCGGGAAAAATGGTTGTTTGAGCAAGTGCTGGACGCCTTGCAGGCCTATGTACCGCCTCTCACGCGTTTGGCACGGGCCCTGGCCAGCCTGGATGCGCTGTGCGCACTGGCCGAGCGTTCGCTCACTTTGGCTTGGTGCGCGCCGCAGTTTGTGGAACACCCGTGCATTGAAATCGCGCAAGGCCGCCACCCCGTGGTGCAGGCGCGCCTGGCCGAGCAAAGCAATGGCAATTTCATTGCCAACGACACCCAGCTCGGACCCAAGCAGCGCTTGCAAGTGATCACTGGACCGAATATGGGGGGTAAATCGACCTATATGCGCCAGGTGGCGCTGATCGTGCTGCTGGCCAGCATGGGCTCCTTTGTGCCTGCCAGCGCCTGCCGCTTGGGGCCCATCGACGCGATCCACACCCGCATTGGCGCAGCGGACGACCTGGCCAATGCCCAGTCCACCTTCATGCTGGAGATGGTCGAAGCTGCGCAAATTTTGCACACTGCCACACCGCAGTCGCTGGTGCTGATGGACGAAATCGGGCGCGGTACCTCCACCTTTGACGGGCTGGCCTTGGCCAGTGCCATCGCCACGCAGTTGCATGACAAAACCCAGGCTTTTTGCCTGTTTGCCACGCACTACTTTGAGCTCACGGAGTTTCCGGCCAGCCACCATGGCGCGGTTAACGTGCATGTGAGCGCCGCCGAGTCGGGGCGCGACATTGTGTTTTTGCACGCGATTGAGCCGGGCCCTGCCAGCCG
>CANBQX010000229.1 GCA_947371775.1 Comamonadaceae bacterium | reverse complement strand
GCGAGTTCGACCTTGCCGCTCGGGGTGCGCAGCATCTCAGGAATGCGGGGCTGCAGTTCGCCCAGATCAATGCCTCCGCTGGCGTTGGTCGCCATGACTTTGCGCAGGTTGAGCCCCTCGGGCTTTCGTCCAAATTCATCGCCATACGGCCCGGCGCGCAACTGCAGGTCGAGTGTCCTTTGGGGTCCGCGCAGGCCCTGGCAGGCGTCGATGATGGCCTGGGCGTGTTCGCCAAAGCTGCGCTGGGCGTCTTCGGCAAACTCGCTGTCGTCCAGCGCGCCAACGTCCACGTCTGCGCCCAAACCCTTGGCAATGGCGGCAATGCGCAGCAGGTTTTCCCATTCTTCGGGCTGCTCGCCTTGGCGCTCAAACACCGGCGGGCTGTAGCGCGCATGGTTGCGCCAGGACATTTGCGGAAAGGCGACGTCGTAGTGCAGGTCTTCCAGGGGCGAGGGGCCGGGCAAGATCACGTCGGCGTGGCGCGTGGTCTCGTTGAGGTAAATATCCAGGCTCACCATGAAGTCCAGGCTGTCGAGTGCCTTGGCCAGGCGCGGCCCGTTGGGCACGGAGAGCACTGGGTTGGTGGCCATGGTGATCAGGGCGCGCATGCGGCCTTCACCGGGGGTGTCAATTTCTTCGGCAATGCAGTTGATGGGGAACTCGCCCATCACCTCGGGCGCATGGCTCACACGCGACTGGCGCCGCGCGGTAGAAATGCCTTTGCCGCGCCCACTGTTGCCGCTGCTGTTGCTGGCAAACGCTGCTGACTTGGCAAACATGGCGCCGCCGGGCGCGTCCAGGTGGCCGGTCAGGGTGTTGAGCACATCCACCAGCCAGCTGGCCAGCGTGCCGTACTCCTGGGTGCAGGTGCCAATGCGGGCGTAGACGGCGGCACGCGGTGTGGTGGCGAGTTGACGCGCCAACTGGCGAATGGTGTTGGCGTCCATGGCGCAGCGTGCGGCCACCGCTTCGGGTGCAAAAGCCGCCACCGCAGCGCGCACATCGTCCACACCGTTCACCCATTCTTGCACGGCACCCAGGTTCACCAGGTTTTCTGCAAACAGGGTGTGCACCATGGCACCGAGCAAGAACACATCGGCGCCGGGGCGGATGAAGTGGTGCGCATCGGCCACAGCGGCTGTTTCGCTGCGGCGGGGGTCAATCACGATCAGTTTGCCGCCACGCGCCTGCATGGCTTTGGCCTTGCCCCGAAAGTCGGGCACGGTCCACATGCTGCCGTTACTGGCCAACGGGTTGGCGCCTATCACCAGCAGCCAGTCGGTGCGGGCAATGTCGGGCACGGCCACCGAGAGCCAGGTGCCAAACATCAGGCCGCTGGCCAGTTGCTTGGGAATCTGGTCCACGCTGGACGCCGAAAAAATGTTCTTGGTGCCCAGCGCCCGCGCCAGCTTGGGGAAGTAGGTGAGCAGCCCGATTTTGTGGGCCGAGGGGTTGCCGGTGACCACACCTACCGCGTCGCGACCATGCGCTGCCATGATGGGCAAGAGGCGGCGCTCGATCTCGGCAAAAGCCTCTTTCCAGCTCACGGCCACATGCACGCCATTGCGCTTGACCATGGGGCTGCGCAAGCGGTCGGGGTCTTCGTGCAGGTCTTTGAGCGCCACGGCTTTGGGGCAGATGTAGCCCGCGCTGAACACGTCGGCATCGTGGCCGCGGATGCTGATGACCTTGCGGTTCTCCACTTTGATTTCCAGGCCGCAGCAGGCCTCGCACAAGGGACAAATTCGGTGGTGGGTGCTAACGGTCATGGTTCAACAAAAAGAGTTTGGCGGTAGGGCTAAGTATCAGGCAGCGGCTTGCAAGCCATGGCGGGCAATCAGTGCTTCACGCTGGCGCGGGTCGAGGTTGAGCCGGCGCAGGTCGCGGCCCACGGCCTTGAGCAAGCGCGGATCCATCACTGCGCGCCACAGCGGCGGCACGTAGGCGACCAGGAACATGCCAAAGTAGCCGCTGGGCAGCGTGGGCAGCTCGTCAAAGTGCCGCAGCGACTGGTAGCGGCGCAGCGGGTGGGCATGGTGGTCTGAGTGGCGCTGCAAGTGAAACACGATCCAGTTGGAGAATATGTGGTTGCTGTTCCAGGAGTGGTGGGGCTGGCAGGGCTCGAAGCGCCCGTCAGCACGCTGCTGGCGCAGCAGGCCATAGTGCTCGATGTAGTTGGCCGACGTCAGCTGAAAATTCGCCCAAAAAGACGCCGCCACCAAAAACGGCAGCACCATCCAGCCCAGCCACAGCGCCAAGCCCGACCACAAGGCCAGCGTCAACACCGCAGGCTGCACGATGTGGTTGTGCCACGAAAGCACCGGCAGCCCGGCCTGCTGCAAGCGGGTGCGCTCCAGCGCCCAGGCGCGAAACCAGGCACCAGGCATTTCGCGCAGCACAAAGGCATAAATCGACTCCCCCATGCGCGAAGATGCCGGGTCCGCGGGCGTGGCCACGTCGCGGTGGTGGCCCCGGTTGTGCTCCACATAAAAATGTCCGTAGCCCGAGGGCGCGAGCACGATCTTGGCCAGACCCTTTTCCAGTGCCGTGTTTTTGTGGCCCAGCTCATGGCCCAGGTTGATGCAAAAGCCACCCACTGAGCCGCTGATCAACACCATGGCAATCCAGCCATACCAGGGCAAGTTCATTTGCGTCACAAACCAGGCGCTGAAGATGAACGAGGCCCAAAGCACCGGCGCCAGCAGGTAAGTGATCCAGCGGTAATAGGGGTCGGCGTCCAGTGCGGGCACGGCGGACTCGGGCGGGTTGCTGCGGTCCTCGCCCAAAAAATAGTCCAGCAAGGGCACCACGGCATAGAAAAAGACCACCGGAATCCACAGCGCCCGGGGGTCGCCCGTGGACGCCATCAGCGCCGGGCCGATCAATACCGTGGTGGGAATCAACAAGGACAGCAGCCAGGCGTAGCGCTTGCGGTCGTGGTACGGAGTGGTCGGGCCGGCAGGAGAGGTGGTGGATGACGGGGTGGTGGTGCTCATGCCCAATTTTCAGAGGGCGCACCCCATAGCCGTAGCGGGTTTACCCCAGCACAGTCGCTGCGGTTACAGCCGACAAACCGCGCCGTTCAGTCGCCCAGTTGGGTGGCCAGCCATTCGCACAGTTCGCCCTCGGGCTGTTCAAAGCCTGCCAGCACCGTGAAATGGTCGGCACCCGCAATGGGCCGCAGCTCCGAGCGATTGCCCAGTGCCGTCCAGGTGTCATGAAAGGTTTGGGCCTGGCGTGCAAATTCGGCAGACTCCGCCCCGCCCCAGGTCACCCATGTCGGCGTGGCGCA
>CANBQX010000228.1 GCA_947371775.1 Comamonadaceae bacterium | reverse complement strand
GAGCACCGTGGGCAAGTGGGCATAGACCGGCGGCGTTTTGCCCAGCGCATGGAAGATGTTGATCTGGCGTGGCGTGTTGTTCACATGGTCGTCGCCGCGAATAACGTGGGTGATGTTCATGTCCACATCGTCCACCACCACGCAGAAGTTATAGGTGGGCGTGCCCACGGCCTCGCCCGCCTGCGCGGGGCGGGCAATCACCAAGTCGTCGAGCTCGTCGTTGCTGATCTCGATGCGGCCTTTGACCTTGTCTTCCCACACCACGCTGCCGCCTTGCGGGTTTTTAAAGCGCAGCACGGGCTGCACGCCTTCGGGAACCGGGGGCAAAACCTTGCCGGGTGCAGGACGCCAGGTGCCGTCGTAACGCGGCTTTTCCTTGGCTTGCATCTGCCGCTCACGCAAAGCGTCGAGCTCTTCCATGGACATGTAGCAGGGGTAGACCCAGCCATCGGCCACGAGTTGCAGCAGCACTTCTTTGTAGCGGTCCATGCGCTGCATTTGGTAGAACGGGCCTTCGTCATAGTCCAGCCCCAGCCAGCGCATGCCTTCAATGATCACATCCACCGCAGCCTGCGTGGAGCGGTCCTGGTCGGTGTCTTCAATGCGCAAAATAAAGTCGCCGCCGGTGGCGCGGGCAAAGGCCCACGGATACAGCGCCGAGCGGATATTGCCCAGGTGGATAAAGCCGGTGGGCGAAGGCGCAAAGCGCGTGCGGGTTTTGCTCATAGTCAGAAAGTGTCCAGTCCGCGGGCCAAATCGGCCGTGATGTCGTCAATATGTTCCAGGCCCACGGCCACGCGAACCAGACCCTGCGTTACGCCAGCGGCACTGCGCTGCGCTTCGGTCAGGCGGCCGTGCGAAGTACTCGCGGGGTGCGCCACCAGCGTTTTGGTGTCACCCAGGTTGGTGCTGAGCGACAGGGTCTGCATGCAATCCAGCACGTGGAATGCGCGTGCACGGGCTTGGTCCGGGCCCTCGGCTTTCACCTCAAACGACAGCACCGCACCGCCACACGCCGACTGCTGCGCCATGGCCAACGCATGCTGCGGATGGCTGGCCAAGCCGGGGTAGAAAACGCGCTGCACAGCACCGCATTTTTCCAACCACTGCGCGAGCTGCAGCGCATTCGCGCTTTGGGCGCGCATGCGAATGTCCAAAGTCTCCAGGCCTTTGAGCACCACCCAGGCGTTGAACGGCGCCAGCGTCATGCCCGCACTTTTGAGCACCGGCAAAAATTTCTCGGTGATGAGTTGCTGGCTGGCGCACAAGGCGCCGGCCATGACCCTGCCCTGGCCGTCCAAATATTTGGTGCCTGAATGCATGATGATGTCCGCACCCCACTGCACGGGGCGCTGCAAAGCCGGTGTGGCAAAGCAGTTGTCCACCGCCAGCAGGGCTCCGGCTGCGTGGGCAATATCGGCGAGCGCCCGGATGTCGCACACCTCGGTCAAGGGGTTGGTGGGTGTCTCGGCAAACAACAGCTTGGTGTTGGGGCGCACCGCAGCGGCCCAGGCCGCCACATCGGTCTGCGGCACAAAGCTGGACTCCACACCAAACTTGGCCAGGTCAGAGCCGATCAATTTGATGGTCGAACCGAACATGGACTGCGAGCAGACCACATGGTCGCCAGCCTTGAGCAAACCCATGCACATCATGAGGATGGCGGACATGCCGGAGGCGGTGGAAATGCAGGCTTCGGTGCCCTCCATGGCTGCCAGGCGCTTCTCGAAACTGGCAACCGTCGGATTGCCGTAACGGCCGTAGGTAAAGCCCTCCTCCTCCCCTGCAAAGCGGGCTGCTGCGGCAGCGGCGGACGGCTGCACATAGCCGCTGGTCAGGTACAGCGCTTCAGAGTTCTCGCCGTACTGGCTGCGGGCAACGGCTTCGCGCACGGCCAGCGTGTCGGGGTGCAGCGGATGGGGTGGATGGGCTTCGGTCATGGCGGCGGTGGTTCAAGAATCTTGGTGGTTGGGCAAGGCCAGGCGCGAGGCATCCTCTTGCTCTTCTTCGCTGCCGCTGCGGGTGGCACTCAGGCGGGTGATGTCGTCGCTGGTGATGTCGCCGGTCACGTAGACGCCATCAAAACACGAGGCGTCAAAGTCGGCTATGGCCGGATTGAGCGAACCCACGGCTTTTTTCATGCCTGCGACATCTTGGTAAATGAGTGCGTCGCAGCCAATGATGTCGCGAATCTCTTCCACGCTGCGGTTGTGGGCCACGAGCTCGCTGCTGGTAGGCATGTCGATGCCGTACACATTGGGGTAGCGCACCGGGGGTGCAGCGCTGGCCAGGTAAACGCGGCGGGCACCGGCGTCACGCGCCATTTGCACAATTTCTTTGCTGGTCGTTCCGCGCACGATGGAGTCGTCCACCAACAGCACATTGCGGCCTTTGAATTCGCTGGCGATCACATTGAGCTTTTGGCGTACCGATTTTTTTCGCACCGCCTGTCCCGGCATGATGAAGGTGCGGCCGACATAGCGGTTTTTGACGAAGCCTTCGCGGTATGGCAAGCCGAGCAAATGGGCCAATTGCGCGGCACTGGGGCGGCTGGATTCGGGGATGGGAATGACCACGTCAATCTCATTGGGCGGCACGGTGGAAATCACGCGCTTGGCCAGGGTCTCGCCCAAATTCAGCCGGGCCTGGTACACCGAGATGCCGTCCATCACCGAGTCGGGGCGAGCCAAGTACACGTACTCAAAAATACAGGGATTGAGACGTGGCGCATCAGCGCACTGCTGCGCAAGCACTTCGCCTTGCAGATTCACAAACACCGCCTCGCCCGGATCGATGTTGCGCTCAAAGGTATGCAAAGTGCCTTCCAAGGCCACCGATTCGCTGGCCAGCACCACATCGGTCGCATTGCGGCCAATGCAAAGTGGGCGAATGCCATGCGGGTCTCTGAATGCCAACACACCGTGGCCAGCAATCAGGGCGATCACGGCATACGAGCCCTTCACCCGCGCATGCACATTGCGCACGGCGGAAAACAGATGCTCGGGCCTCAGCGATTGTCCGCGGCTGGTGCGCTCGAGTTCGTGAGCCAAAACGTTGAGCAGCACCTCCGAGTCGCTGTCGGTGTTGATGTGGCGGTGGTCGTCGTTGAACAACTCGCGTTTGAGTGCATGCGCGTTGGTCAAGTTACCGTTGTGCACCAGCACGATGCCAAACGGGGCATTCACGTAAAACGGTTGCGCTTCTTCCTCGCTGTAGGCGTTGCCCGCCGTGGGATACCGCACTTGCCCCAGGCCGCAATTGCCGGGCAGTGAGCGCATATTGCGGGTGCGAAACAC
>CANBQX010000227.1 GCA_947371775.1 Comamonadaceae bacterium | reverse complement strand
CTGGCCAAGGCGGGCATCAAGGCCGTGCCCACGCCGTATTCCCCTTGGGGCTTGCGCATTGCAGGCAAACCGGCACTCAACAAGAGCGAGGCCTTTTTGCGTGGCGACTTTGAGGTGCAAGACGAAGGCTCGCAGCTGCTGGCCTTGCTGCTGGATGCCAAGCGCGGCGAAATGGTGGTGGACTTTTGTGCCGGCGCGGGAGGCAAGACCCTGGCCATTGGCGCGTCCATGCGCAGCACCGGTCGTCTCTATGCGTTTGACACCTCAGCACACCGCCTGGATTCGTTCAAACCGCGCATGGCGCGCAGCGGCTTGTCCAACGTGCACCCCGCGGCGATTGCCCACGAGCGCGATGACCGGGTGAAGCGCCTGTCCGGAAAAATTGACCGCGTGCTGGTGGATGCGCCATGCACCGGTTTGGGCACCCTGCGGCGCAACCCGGACCTGAAGTGGCGCCAAAGCCCGCAGGCCGTGGATGAAATGGCCGTCAAGCAAGCGGCGATTCTGCAAAGCGCCTCGCGCATGCTGAAATCCGGTGGACGCCTGGTCTATGCGACCTGCAGCGTGCTGCCCCAGGAGAACGAAGCCATTGCTGCGGCCTTCTCGGAAGCCAACCCCGAGTTCACGCAGCTGGACGCGGGCGAGGTACTGACCGGTCTGAAAGTCGCCAACGCCAACAGCCTGTGTGCAGGCGGCGAAAGCGGCCATTTGTATTTGCGCCTGTGGCCGCAGCGCCATGCCACCGATGGATTTTTTGCTGCAGTTTGGCAAAAGAAGTGAAGTTTTTGGCCGAAGTTGGCGTAACTTGCTCGTAAATTACATAATTTGATAGCCAAACCCCAGCGTAACTTTTACAATCTACGGGCTCGAGGGCGCGCTGGCGCACAGAAGCATGGACCTACCGGGTCTGCCCACTTTTCTTACAAAGAGACACACAAACTATGCTGATGACAGATTCGGTCTTGTTCAATGCGGTTCTTCAATGGCTGTCCCATGGCGCCTTGGCCTGGTCCTGGTGGCAAATGGTGTTATTCACCTTGGGTGTGACACACATCACCATGATCAGTGTGACCGTGTTTTTGCACCGGCACCAGGCGCACCGCGCTTTGGATCTGCACCCCATCGCCTCGCATTTTTTCCGTTTCTGGCTCTGGCTCACGACCGGACAGGTGACCAAAGAGTGGGCTTCGATCCACCGCAAACACCACGCCAAGTGCGAGCAGCAAGACGACCCGCACAGCCCCCATGTGTACGGTATTCGCACTGTGCTCTTGCAAGGTGCTGAGCTGTACCGCGCTGAGTCCAAGAACAAAGAAACCATGGCCCGCTACGGCCACGGCACGCCAAACGACTGGATCGAACGCAATCTGTACACGCGCTTCTCCTGGCAGGGCGTGGGCCTGATGATGGTGATTGACTTGTTCCTGTTCGGAGCTGCCGGTCTGTCCATTTGGGCAGTGCAAATGGCGTGGACGCCCATCATGGCGGCAGGCATCATCAATGGTGCGGCGCACTTCTGGGGCTATCGCAATTTCGAGGTGCCGGACGCCAGCACCAATATTTCGCCTTGGGGCATCATCATTGCCGGTGAAGAGTTGCACAACAACCACCACACCTACCCCACGTCGGCCAAGTTGTCCGTCAAGCCGTATGAGTTCGACATAGGCTGGATGTACATCAGCCTGATGCAAATGGTGGGTCTTGCCCACGTTAAAAAGACACCCCCCAAAGCCGCCTATGGTGATATTCGCCCGGTCGCAGATGAGAAAACCTTGGAAGCCCTGATCGCCAACCGCTATGAAATCATGGCGGGCTATGCCAAGCAAATGCAAGTCGCAGTCAAGGCCGAGCTGGCGAGCATGAAGGCCGGAAGTGCCGATTCCGCCATGATCAAGGCGGTCAAGCAGTGGGCGCACCGCGATTCTGAGAAAGTGCCTGCGGCCGTGTTGCCCGAATTGGCCATGGCACGTGTCGCGTCACCCGTGCTGGACAAGCTGGTTACCATGCGCGAAGAGTTGCGCCAAATGTGGTTGAGCACTGCCGTGTCGCGGGAACAACTGACCGCTGATTTGGCGGCCTGGTGCCACCGTGCGGAGAGCAGTGGCATCACCGCGCTGCGCGACTTCTCGCTCAAGCTGCGCGCGGCCCAAGTCGCCTAATTCAGCAGCGTTTGCCGCTGGCCGGTAAAAAGGTTAGGCGGTGAACTCAAAGTAACGCTGGAAACAAAACGCCAGCGTGGATATCAAAACCGTGGCACCGATGAACAAGGTGCTGGCCAAGCCCAGCACGGTCAGCCACTGACTTTGGCCGCTTGCGGCTTCTTCATCTGCCCCTGGATTGAAACGGCGATTCCACTCGGGGGCCGTCATGAGGCCGTAACGCAATCCGGCGATGGCGCAGGCAGAAAAGCTGAAACCAAACAAGGGGATCAAAACCCAGCTCAGCGGATCGTCCAAACCCAGGGTGCGTGCGCGGTAAACACCGTACAGCCCCAGTGCCGTGGGCACGACAGCCAGACGGGCCCAGCCATCAAAACGGCCGGTTAAATAAATACGCTGCAGGCCGATGGTGCCGCCAATCAGCGTGGCCCATACGGCAATGGTTTTGTTTTTCATGACGGCGATTGTGGCGCAGGCAGGCTGCTGGCGGCGCCCAGGGGGCATTCCATCAAGACGATGTCCAGCCAGCGGTCGAATTTCCAGCCGCAGTCGCTGATCACGCCGACTTTTTGAAAACCCAGCGCCGTGTGCAAACCGACAGAGGCGTGGTTGTTGGAGTCCCCAATGACCGCGATCAATTTGCGCAGGCCCGCACGTTGGGCGCTGGCTTTGAGTTCTTGCAGCAGCAGGCGCCCACAGCCTTTGCCCGCCGCCTGCGGGGCAAGGTAAATCGAGTCCTCGGCGGACAACCGGTAGGCGGGGCGGGGCTTGAACCAATTGCAGTAGCTAAATCCCATCACCTCGCCCGCGCTCTCCAACACCAAATAGGGCAGCCCTTTGGACAAAACGTCTGCGCGGCGTGCCTGCATGTCTTCCAGCGTGGGGGGGGTAATTTCAAAAGTACCGGTGCCGGTGAGCACATGGTGTTGGTAAATGTCCGTGATTGCGGGCATATCGCTGTCGGTTGCAGGGCGAATCAAGGTCATGGGTTCAGAAAAAGATATAATGGAGGGCTATTCTGAGTGTCGCTGGCCGGGTGGTCAGTCGCGTGTCTCAACTCTGAATTTTATGGTTGAAATCAAATTCAATCACCCAAAGGAATAAACATGGTCGTCATTCGACTCGCTCGTGGTGGTGCTAAAGCCCGCCCGTTTTTCAGC
>CANBQX010000226.1 GCA_947371775.1 Comamonadaceae bacterium | reverse complement strand
CCGCATTTGATGGCTTCTTTAATGCCCAAGGCTTTGCTCAAGGGCAGCCAAAACACGGAAAAGCCGTAGGCCATTCCGATACACAGGTGAATGGCCAAGGCTGCGGGGGGTACCAGCCAGCGGTTAAAACCGGGGCCGGCGATGATTCGCTCTTTGTCCAACAATCCAGGGGAATCTGTTGTCATGGGGGGGGTCTCCTGTGTCTCTGTTTATAAAAGCAACGCCGATAGGCTCTCGGCGTGCAGAAACCAAACCCAATGTGACGATGGATCTGATCAAGAACAGTATCCGTCGCGCTCGCTTACTAAAATCTTACAGATAAACACCCGCTGCCCCGCATTTATCAAACGATTCTCAATTAGACATTGATGAAATTTCACACTGCTTTGACAAACGAAGAGGCCGCCGCTGTGACGTCTGCCCAAGCGCACGGCTTCAGGTGGATTTCGAGATCGTGATGCTAGGAAACTTGCTGGAGAAGTCCTTGTTTTTGGCCGCAATGGCCACGCCCACCTTACGGGCCAGGGCTTTGTAGAGGCCGGCGACCTCGCCCTCGGGGTCGGCCACCACGGTTGGGCAACCGCTGTCTGCCTGCTCGCGGATGGCCATGGCCAAGGGCAGTGCGCCCAGGTAGTCCATGCCGTAGTCGGCGGCCATTTTCTTGCCACCGTCCGCGCCAAAAATATGCTCGACATGGCCGCAGTTGCTGCACACGTGGACCGCCATGTTTTCCACGATGCCCAAAATCGGCACACCCACCTTCTCAAACATCTTGATGCCCTTTTTGGCGTCCAAGAGCGCAATGTCTTGCGGCGTGGTGACGATGACCGCACCAGTCATGGGCACGCGCTGGCTCAGGGTGAGCTGAATATCGCCGGTGCCCGGGGGCATGTCCACGATCAGGTAATCCAGTTCCTGCCAGTGGGTTTGGCGTAGCAGTTGCTCCAGGGCCTGGGTGGCCATGGGGCCGCGCCAGATCATGGCCTCGTCCTGGGGCACCAGAAAGCCTATGGACATCACCTGTACACCGTAATTGAGCATGGGCTCCATGGTTTTACCGTCGGCGGACTCGGGGTTTCCGCTGATGCCCATCATCATGGGCATGCTGGGTCCGTAGATGTCGGCGTCCAGCAAACCCACACGGGCGCCCTCGGCTGCCAGCGCCAGCGCCAAATTGGCCGCCGTCGTGCTTTTGCCCACGCCGCCCTTGCCGGATGCCACCGCCACAATGTTTTTCACGCCGGGCAAGAGCTGCACGCCACGCTGCACTGCGTGTGCCGACACGTTCAACATCGGCTGGACTTCCACATGCACCACGCCCTCCACGGTCTGCGCGGCAGCTGTCAGGCTTTGGCAAAAGCCTTCCACTTGGCTCTTGGCGGGATAACCCAGCTCCAGGTCGAAATGGACCGTGTCGCCCTGCACCCGCAGGTTTTTGATGCACTTGCTGCTGACAAAGTCTTTGCCCGTGTGGGGGTCGATCACGGACTGGAGGGCTTGGAGGATGCGTTCGGGGGTGGACATAGGTCGCAGAGTCTAACGAGGCACGCCACACACGGCGCAAGACTGAGACCAAAACCCTCCTACCATTGCGCCATGGAACAAACCTGTGGACTCATTCTTTCCGGCGGCGGGGCACGCGCGGCGTACCAGGTCGGCGTACTGGCGGCGATTGCCGACATGCGCCGCAAGTCGCAGCAGGACTTGGGCACCAACCCCTTCCCCATCATCAGCGGAACCTCGGCGGGCGCTATCAATGCCGCCGTGCTGGCCTGCGGCGCCGACGACTTCGACGCTGCCATGGCCGAACTGGTCGATGTGTGGGGCAATTTCCATGTGGAGCAGGTCTACGACACCGGCGTGCTGGGCATGATGCGCTCCGGCGCGCGCTGGATGTCTTTGCTCTCTTTGGGCTGGCTGCTGCGGCAAAAGAGCATGCGGCCCAAATCACTGCTCAACAACGCGCCCTTGCGGGACTTGTTGACCCGCCGCGTGCGCTTTGACCGCCTGCCGGGTTTGTTCAAAGACGGCCATTTGCAGGCGCTGGCGATCACCGCGTCCAGCTATGCCACGGGGGAACACGTCACCTTTTTCGAGAGCTCTGCGCCCATCACGCCCTGGGTGCGCAACCAGCGCTTGGCGCAAAACAGCAGCATCACCGTGCCGCACCTGCTGGCCAGCGCCGCCATTCCTTTTGTATTTGCCGCCGAGCGGCTGGAGGGCCCGCAAGGCCCCGCCTTTTTTGGCGACGGCTCCATGCGCCAGACGGCCCCAACTTCGGCCACCATTCACTTGGGAGCGGAACGCATTTTGGTGGTGGGCGTGGGGCGCATGCAAGAACCCCATCAAATTAGCACCGCCGAGCCGCAGTACCCCAATCTGGCGCAAATCGCTGGTCACGCCCTATCGAGCATCTTTCTGGATTCCTTGGCGGTGGACGTTGAGCGGCTGCAGCGCATCAACCGCACCTTGGCGCTGATTCCGCCGGACAAGCGCAGCGACACCCAGCTTCGCCCGATTGAGCTGCTGCTCATCTCGCCCTCCAAACGTTTGGATGTGATGGCCGCTGAGCATGTGCAGGCCCTTCCAGCCACAGTGCAAAGCCTGCTGCGCACCCTGGGGCGTACCGATGGCGCCGCGCAAGGCCAGGGCGACGCGCTGTTGAGCTACCTCTTGTTTGAAGCGCCCTACACCCGGGCGCTGATGGACTTGGGGCGGGCGGATGCCCGGGCCCAAAGTGCGGAAATTCACCGCTTTTTCGGTTGGGACCTGCCCCAAGGTGCAGCGCCTAAAATCGCCGGTTCGCCCTGAAAGCCTTGCCACCTATGTCCCGCCAACTTTTCGTCACCACCGCTCTGCCCTACGCCAACGGAAATTTCCATATCGGCCACATCATGGAGTACATCCAGGCAGATATCTGGGTGCGCTTTCAGCGCATGCAGGGCCATGCCGTCAATTTTGTGGGCGCCGACGACACCCACGGGGCGCCCATCATGATTGCAGCCGAAAAAGCGGGCAAGACGCCTCAGCAGTTCGTGGCGGACATTGCCGCCGGGCGCAAGCAGTACCTGGACGGCTTTCACATCAGCTTTGACAACTGGCACAGCACCGACGCCCCGGAGAACCACGAACTGGCGCGCCAGATCTACCGCGACCTGCGCGACATTTCTAATGAGCAAGGCGGCTCGCTGATTGAGCGCAAAACCATTGAGCAGTTTTTCGACCCCACGAAAAACATGTTTCTGCCCGACCGCTTTATCAAAGGCGAGTGCCCCAAGTGCCACGCCAAAGACCAGTACGGCGACAACTGCGAAGTCTGCGGCGCGGT
>CANBQX010000225.1 GCA_947371775.1 Comamonadaceae bacterium | reverse complement strand
ACAGGGCATTGGTGCGCTGAAGTTCTTCGTATCGCACCAGCAAGCGCTCAACGCGCTCGGCGATTTGCTCGGAGGGGGACTGGGGCTGCATAGCGCGACATTGTAGGTCGCAGCCAAGCGCCTTTCTTACAGCGCTGCGGTCGTAAAATGACAGTGTTGGTGCTCGCGGCGTGGTTCACATGCTGCAGTTCAACGGGAAGCAGGAGGGTTGCGTCGACCAGATCGACAAGGCCTCACCTGCGCTGCCCCCGCAACGGTCAAGCGGACGAGCCTTCGGGCTCCGCTTCTGTCATACAAGCCACTGAGCGCCTTGAACAAGCACTTGGGAAGGCGACAGAGGTAGTCTCCGCCAGCCCGGATACCGGCCAACACAGTGGCTGCGCGCGTGCGCGCAGCTTTGACGCCCATGCGCTGTCGGGGAAGACGGCGAGGGTTTTATTGATGGTCTTTCTCCTATGAAAACTGGTATTTCTCACCTGCGCTTGGCTGCGCTTCCTGTCGCTCTTTCTGCGGCTTTTTCTTCAACGATTGCTTTTGCGCAGTCGGCGGACAACCCTGCTGAGCTGCAGCAGGTGGTGGTGACGGCCAGTCGCTTTCCAGAATCCGCCGCATCGCTCCCCTTTGGTGTGAGCGTCATCACCGCAGCGGATATTGAGGCCTCCGGCGCGACCACGGTGAATGAAGCGATCATGAAATTGCTGGGCGTGCCTGGGCGCCTGGACTTGTCGGGCGGCAATAACTACACCCTGGACATGCGTGGTTTTGGCGACACCGCCAGCAGCAATCAAGTGGTCATTGTGGACGGCATGCGCTTGAATGAGCCGCAAGGCACGACACCCGATCTGTCGCAGATCGCTATTGACTCGGTGTACCAAATTGAAATCTTGCGCGGGTCCGGTGCGGTGTTGTATGGCGAGAGTGCTACAGCGGGTGCGATCGTCGTGACGACCAAAGCCGGAAGGGGCCTCCCACAGGTCAATGCAGCCAGTCTGTATGGCGCGACAGGCAGCAACGGATTGCGCGATTTGCGGGCGAATGCGACCCTGGCAGTGGATGGTTTCGCGCTCGATGTGGCTGCGAGCGACGTACAAAGCAGCGGTCACCGTGACAACCTGACATCCAATGCCCACAAGTTGGCCGTGACCGCCCAGTGGAGCAGTGATGTGCTGAGGTTGGGAGTGCGCGGCGGCAACAGCGATTTACGCAGTGGCTTGCCGGGCTCCTTAACTGCACAGCAGTACCAGGACAATCCGCGCCTGACCACAAAACCGGACGACTTTGCGACGGTAAAAAATTCCAGCTCGGGATTGTTTGGCGTGTTGACCTTGCGCGATTGGCAGATTGAGGCTGACACCAACCAGCTCCAACGCAAGTCAACGGCCGCCTACATTGCGGATGGGTATTCCGTGGATTCGGACGTATCTTTGTCCAACACCTCGGTGCGTGCACGCAATCGTTACAACGTTGGACCCTGGGTCAACACCTTCGTTATTGGCAGCGACCTGGCAGACTGGAAAAAAACGACCTATGGTGACTATGGCGATGTGTCGAAATCCCACACCTTGGCCTATTACGTTAAAGACGACATTAGCGTGCAGTCCACCGGTACACGCATTTCAACGGGACTGCGCACCGAACGGGTTCAGCGCAGCAGCGAAGTGGCCGTGGCAAATTTGGATGACACGCAAGTAGCCTGGGAACTTGGGGTCAGCCAACGTGTAGCCGCCTATGGCACCGTGTATGCCCGGATGGGCCAGAGCTTTCGGCAACCGACAGCGGACGATTTAGGCGCGCCACTGCAAGGCTCCGTTTTGATGGCGCAAACGTCGCACGATATGGAGCTTGGTGCCCGTTGGAAGCAGGCAGGTACTTCGGTGGACGGCCGCTTTTACCGCAGCAGTTTGAATGGCGAAATCGGCTACGACCCTGTCGTGATCAATCCCTTGAGCTGGAATGGTGTCGGCGCAAATGTGAATTTTGACCCGACCCGCCGCCAAGGCCTGGAGATAGAAGCCAAGCAAGCCATTGCGCCCACGGTGGACCTTCGTGTCGCGGGTGCGCTGCGCGAGGCGCTGTTTGTTCAGGGCGCCTACACGGGCAAAAGCGTGCCACTTGCCCCAAGCAAGACCTTGGCGCTGGGAGCGGATTGGCGAGTAGGCGCAGGACATTCCTTGTCCGGCACATTCAAATGGGTTGACACGCAATACCCGACATTTGCCAACGACTGCTCCATGCCAGCTTATGCGACGGCGGATGTGCGCTACGGTTACCAGATTCGCAATGCTGAGTTGGCACTCGCAATTGCCAATTTGGCTGACACGAAGTACTACAGCGTGGCCCAAACTTGCACCAACGGCGCACCTGCCGCTATTTATCCGGAAGCCGGCCGCAGCCTGACGGCTTCGGTACGGGTTAAGTTCTAATTGCAACCGGCATGAAGGCATTGCGTGGTTGGCTCATTTCAGCGGGTTTCCTGCTGATGGTGTCTGCCCACGCCGCCCCCACCCTGCTCGACGATCGGGGCACGCCGGTTGCACTGCTGCCGGTGCCGCAACGCATTGTCAGCCTGCTGCCCTCGCTCACCGAATCGGTCTGCGCCTTGGGCGTGTGTGACAAATTGGTGGGCGTGGACCGTTACTCGGACTATCCCCCCCGCGTTCGCAGTCTGCCCACCGTGGGCGGGGGCCTGGACCCGAACATCGAAGCCATCGTGGCCTTGCGACCCGATTTGGTGTTGGTGGCGAGTTCTGCGCCGGGCACCGAGCGTTTGCGCGCTTTGGGGCTGCGCGTGATGGCGCTGGAGCCCAAAGACTCCGCCAACGCCCAGCGCGTGCTTGTCACGCTGGGCCAAATGCTTGGCGTGGGCACGGCCAAGGCGCTGGTGCAGGCGATGGAAGCGGACATGCAGGCGGCCATTGCGCAGGTGCCGCCGCGCGCGCGCGGCCAGCGCGTTTACTTTGAAATCAGCCCCGGCCCCTATGCCGCCAGCACGTCCTCGTTTTTGGGGCAAACCCTGCAGCGCCTGGGTTTGAAAAACATGGTGGAGGGCAGTTTGGGGCCCTTCCCGAAGATCAATCCGGAAATGGTGGTGCGTGCACAGCCCGACGTGATCATGGTGGGCGACAGCAGCGCCGATGCCATGCAGACCCGACCCGGCTGGTCCAAGCTCACCGCCTTGCAAAACCAGCGCGTGTGTGCGTTTGGCAAGGAAGAGGCTGACGTGCTGGTGCGTGCCGGCCCGCGCATGGCACAAGGCGCCGCATTGGTGGCGCGCTGCCTGCAAAACCTGTATGGCGAACCAAGCACGCCAGCGATCAAGAAAGCCAGCGCACCATG
>CANBQX010000224.1 GCA_947371775.1 Comamonadaceae bacterium | reverse complement strand
TCTGCGAGCGACTGGGCGCTCGCGGTGATCAGATCAAGCAGCGTCATGCCAGGGCCTGCGTGTGCAAGCGCTCCAGCACCCGGCGGTAGATGTTTTTCAAAGGCTCCATGTCGGCCACCGCCACGAACTCATTGATCTTGTGGATGGTGGCATTGGGCGGGCCCAACTCAATGACCTGCGGACAAATCTGCGCCAAAAAGCGCCCGTCACTCGTGCCGCCGGTGGTGGAGAGCTGGGTTTCCACACCCGTTTCGTCGCGAATGGCATCGCGTACCGCGTCAACCAGGGTACCGGGTGGCGTCAAAAAGGGCAGGCCGCCAATCGTCCAGACCAGGTCGTATTTCAGTTGATGTTTGTCCAGCACCGCGCACAAGCGCGATTGCAAGGACTCCGGCGTGGACTCGGTGCAGAAGCGGAAGTTGAAGTCAATCACCACTTCGCCAGGAATCACATTGCTGGCACCCGTGCCGCCATGCATATTGCTCACCTGCCAGCTCGTGGGTGGGAAGTAGGCATTGCCTTCGTCCCAACGGATGTTTACCAATTCAGCCAGCGCAGGCGCTACGCGGTGGATGGGGTTGTCCGCCATGTGCGGGTAGGCGATATGGCCTTGCACACCTTTGACCGTGAGCTTGCCGCTCATGGTGCCGCGCCGCCCGTTCTTGATCATGTCGCCGGTACGCTCCACCGACGTGGGCTCGCCGACGATGCAGTAATCCAGCACTTCGCCGCGTGCCTTGAGCGTGTTGCACACCACCACCGTGCCGTCCACGGCAGGGCCTTCTTCGTCGCTGGTCAGCAGCAGCGCGATATTCAGCGCGGGGGCGGGCGTGCGGGCCAAAAACTCTTCGATCGCCACCACAAATGCGGCCAAGGACGTTTTCATGTCGCTGGCGCCGCGCCCGTACAACTTGCCATCGCGGTGCGTGGGGCTGAAGGGCGCGCTGTCCCATTGCGCCAGCGGGCCGGTGGGTACCACGTCGGTGTGGCCTGCGAACACCAGGGTTTTGGCGGGCTTTAACGAACTGTGCGACGCGCTGGCAGGGCGCTTGGCCCACAGGTTGGTGACGCGAAAATCTGCGGGCCCGCTTTCCAGGGTTTCGCAGGCAAAGCCAAGCGCTTGCAGGCGTCGTGCAATCAGCGCCTGGCAACCGGCATCAAGCGGGGTCACCGACGCCAGACTGAGCAACTGTTCGGTCAGCTGCAAGGTGGTGTTGGCATGCGTCATCAGGGACGCATCATCAAGGTGATGGGGCCGGGGCCCGCAGCGGCGGGCTCCTCGGGACTGGAGGCGTCGGATTGGTTTTGCAGGCGCCACACCAAATTGGTGGCGGAGTCTGCGTTGGCCAATCCCTCGCTCTCAGCGACGACGCCTTCGGCTATCAATCGCGCAATATCCTGCTCGAACGACTGTGAGCCTGCCGACAGAGACTGTTCCATGGCCGCCGGGATGTCCACAAAATTGCCATCTTGGATCAACTCGGCAATGCGCGTCGTGTTCATCATGACTTCGCAAGCCGCGACACGCTGTCCGGCGGTCGTGCGTATCAGGCGTTGCGACAACATGGCTTTGAGCGAAAAGGCCAGGTCGCGTTGCACGGCGGCGCGTGATTCCGTAGGGTAGAAACCCAATATCCGGTTCAGCGCGTGGTAACTGTTATTGGCATGCAGGGTGGAAAGGCATAAATGGCCTGACTGCGCGTAGCCCAGGGCTGCAGACATGGTCTCCTGGTCGCGTATTTCACCAACAAAAATCACATCAGGGGATTGGCGAAGGGCGTTTTTCAGAGCGAGTTCCAGCGACACCGTGTCCAAGCCGATTTCACGCTGGTTCACGATGGACTTTTTGTGTTTGAAGACAAATTCGATTGGGTTCTCAAACGTCAAAATATGACCGGAGGTGGTTGCGTTGCGGTAGTCCAGCATCGAGGCCATCGTGGTGCTCTTGCCTGCGCCTGCGGCGCCCACCATCAGCACCAGGCCGCGCTTTTCCATCACCAGGCTGCGTAAAACTGCTGGCAAACCACTGTCTAACAAATTGGGAATATGAAACGGGACGTGGCGGATCACGATCGCCACCGTTCCGCGCTGCAAAAACGCACTGATACGAAAGCGCCCGAGGTTTTCCAGCGGCACGACCATGGTGAGTTCATTGTCCGCCCGCAGCTGCTGGATACGCTCAGGGGGCACCAGTCCTTCGAGCAATTCAAGCGGCGCCAGCACCCCCAGGGGTTGGCTGGTGATAGGAACGAGCAAACCATGAATGCGCACCATGGGCGGACTGTTGGCAGACAGATAAAGATCCGATGCCTTTTTGTCCACCATGAAACGCAACATGCGTTCGAGGACGTCGTTCTTAGCGGGCTGCGTCATGGGCGTGCCTTCGTAGGGGAAAGGGCCAGGCTCAGTCGCGCAACAAGTCGTTGAGCGAGGTCTTGGCGCGGGTCTGCGCATCCACCCGTTTGACGATGATGGCCGCATACAGGCTGTACTTGCCATCGCCCTTGGGCAAGCTGCCGCTGATAACCACCGAGCCCGAAGGAATGCGGCCGTAACTCACGGTGTCGGTGGCGCGGTCGTAAATCGGGGTGCTTTGGCCCAGGTAGACGCCCATGGAAATCACCGAGTTTTCTTCGACGATGACGCCTTCCACCACTTCGGAGCGCGCTCCAATGAAGCAGTTGTCTTCAATGATGGTGGGCCCGGCTTGCATGGGTTCAAGCACGCCGCCAATGCCCACGCCGCCGCTCAGGTGAACATGTTTGCCGATCTGTGCGCAAGAGCCCACGGTCGCCCAGGTGTCGACCATGGTGCCTTCGTCGACAAAGGCGCCGATGTTGACGTAGGAGGGCATCAAGATCACGCCTTTGGCGACATGGCTGCCGCGCCGCGCCACGGCGGGGGGAACCACGCGCACGCCGGTGGCTTTCATTTCGGCTTCAGAGAGACCTGCAAACTTGGTCGGCACTTTGTCGTAAAAGCCCAAGTCGCCTGCGTTGATCAGCACATTGTCTTTCAGGCGAAAGCTCAGCAGCACTGCTTTTTTGATCCATTGGTGGGTGGTCCACTGTCCTACGCCGTCGCGCGTGGCCACGCGCAGCGCGCCTTTGTCGAGCTCAGCAATGACATGCTCAACGGCGTCCACCACTTCTTTGGATGCCGATTGAACCGAAATATTGGCGCGGTTTTCCCACGCAGCGTCGAGGATGGTTTGGAGTTGTTGTGTCATGGGGTCGGATTTCGAATAAAAGGGAAACAAAAACGGTGGGTTTCAGGCGCTTTGGCGGGCTTTGACAAAGGCCACGATGCGCTGCGCCGCTTCCAGGCATTCATCGGCTTG
>CANBQX010000223.1 GCA_947371775.1 Comamonadaceae bacterium | reverse complement strand
GTGTTGCGATCGGCCCAAACCGTGAGTTGCTCGCGCGCAGCGGCCCGGAAGGTGTCGGCGGCGGCCAGCAGCACGGTCGCACCTTCGTCGGCCAGGCGGTGGGTGAGTTTGCCAATCGAGGTCGTTTTGCCTGCGCCATTGACCCCGGCCACCATGATGACGGTGGGCGTTTGTGCGCCCAAGGTGAGTGGTTTCTGCAGAGGCAGGAGCAGCTGGGTGAGGCCATCGACCAGCAGCGCTTTGAGTTGCGCCGGTGTCTCGGCCTGGGTGTCTTTGGCTTGGCGGCGCAGCGCGGCGATCAAGGTCTCGGTGGCCGCCACGCCCGCGTCGGCCATCAGCAAGGCGGCTTCCAGGTCTTCAAACAGCGCCTCGTCAATGCGGCTCCCGCCAAACACCGACGAGATGCCTTTGGCCGTTTTCCCCAGGCCAGCACGCAGGCGCGCCAACCAGCCTTGGCGACCCTCTGCGGTGGGCGGTGCGGCGCTGGTGTCCGCTGCGGTGGGCGTTGGGGCCGCAACGCCCGGGGTTGGAACCTCAGGGCGAGCGGGTACGGGCGCCGGAGGCGCTTTTTTGAAAAAGCTGAACATGTGTGCGTTCTTAGAATGCAGCATTCTATGAAACACTATTTCAACCGCGTGGCATCTTCCTTCTTGGTGGCCGTGCTCGCCACCGCGCTGCTGAGTGCGCCGCCCCAAGCGCATGCTGAGGTGGCGCAACAGTTCACGCTGTCCAACGGCATGACGCTCATCGTCAAACCCGACCACCGCGCACCCACGGCGGTGCACATGCTGTGGGTGAGGGTGGGCTCCATGGACGAAGTCGATGGCAGCTCGGGTGTGGCCCATGTGCTGGAGCACATGATGTTCAAGGGAACGCCCACGGTCAAAGCGGGCGACTTCTCGCGCCGGGTGGCGGCCCTGGGAGGGCGCGAAAACGCCTTTACCAGCAAGGACTATACCGGCTACTACCAGCAGATTCCCACGCAAAAACTGGCCGACGCGATGCAGCTCGAAGCCGACCGCTTTGCCCACAACCAGTGGAGCGACGAGGACTTTCGCAAAGAGCTGGAGGTGGTGAAAGAAGAGCGTCGCCTGCGCACCGAAGACAACCCCCATGCCCGCCTGTTCGAGGCCATGACGGCCACGGTCTACCAGGCGTCCCCCTACCGCCGCCCGATTGTGGGTTGGATGAGCGACTTGGAGTCTTTGCAGCCCGAGGACGCGCGCGCCTTTTACCGCCGCTGGTACACGCCCGCCAATGCTGCCGTGGTGGTGGCGGGTGATGTGGACCCGCAGGCGGTGTGGGCACTGGCTGAAAAATACTATGGCGGTTTGCCCCGCACAGAGCTGCCGCCAAGAAAGCCGCGCAACGAGCCCGCCCAAAGCGGCATGCGGCGCCTGGACTTCAAGGCACCAGCGCAGCAAGCGTATGTGGCACTGGCCTTCAAAGTGCCCGGTATCCGGGCCGCCGCCGGTGGCGGCGTGACCTGGGACGCGCAGGCGCAGGATGCTTTGGCCCTGACGGTGCTGTCGGCGGTGCTCGATGGCTACGACGGGGCGCGCTTGGAGCGGGCCCTGACCCAGTCGGATGACCATGTGGCTGACAGTGCGGATTCGCACTACAGCGCCACCGCGCGCGGGCCGGTCACCTTCATGCTGTCGGGCGTGCCCGCCACCGGCAAAACCGGTGCAGCCCTCGAAGCGGCCTTGCGCGCCGCCGTGAAGCGGGTGGCCGATGAAGGCATTGCAGCGGGCGAACTCAAACGGGTGATCAACCAATGGACGGCCAGCGAGGTCTACCAGCAAGACAGTGTGTTCAACCAAGGGCGCATGTTGGGTGCCAACTGGGCTATGGCGCTACCTTTGAATTTTGAGACCGATGTGATGGAGCGCTTACGCAGCGTCACGCCCGAGCAAGTGCAATCGGTGGCGGCGCGCTACTTTGGTGACGACGAACTGACGGTGGCTACGCTCTTGCCGCAAGCACTTGATTCCATGCGCAAACCTCGCACCCCCCTGCCAGGCGCACGGCATTGAACCGAGGCCACGACACCATGACACTCCTTTCATTGCGTTTTGCGCTGGCCCAGGCGGCACTGGCGCTGTTACTGTTGACACCAAGTGCCTGGGCCGCCTTGCCCATTGAACGCTGGACCCACTCGACCGGCGCACAGCTGTATCTGGTGCAAAGCCCCGGCATTCCCATGGTCGACGTGCAACTGGACTTTGATGCCGGTGATCGCCGCAGCCCGCCGGGCAAAACCGGCTTGGCCGGACTGATGGCGTCCGCTACACGCAACGGCGTCAAGGCGGCGTCCGGCTTGGGCGCCTTGGATGAAAACGCGCTGGGCGAAGCCTGGGCCGATCTGGGCGCCTCGTTCACGGCGGGCGCAGGCAATGACCGTTTGACCTTTTCCTTGCGCAGCCTGAGTTATCCCGACGTGCTGGCGCAGGCCACGGCACTCGCTGCACGCCAAATGGGTGAACCTGCTTTCCCCGACAAGCTTTGGCTGCGCGACCGGCCCAAGGTGCTGGCCAGCATCCAAGAGGCCAACACCCGACCGGCCACGGTGGCTGCGCGGGCCTACGGTGCTGCGGTGTATGGCAGCCACCCTTACGGCCGAGAAACCACCGAGGCCGACCTGAACAACATCAGCACCGCCGACATGCAGGCCTTGCACGCGCGCTGGGTGCGGGCCTGTTATGCGCGCATCAGCATCGTAGGCGCAGTCAACCGGCCACAGGCCGACGCCTTGGTGTCGACCCTGCTCGCACGCCTGCCCCAAGGCGCTTGCGCCCCCTTGCCGCCTGTGGACGAGGTGCAGCCACTGGTTCATCCGGTGGAGCAGCGCATCGCGTTTGACGCGGCCCAGGCCCATGTGCTGGTGGGGCAGCCCGGCATCAAGCGCAGCTCGCCCGACTTCTTCGCGCTGCTGGTGGGCAACCATATTTTGGGCGGTGGCGGCTTTACTGCGCGTCTGACCGAAGAACTGCGGGAAAAGCGCGGCCTCACTTACGGCGTCTACAGCAGCTTTGCACCTGCTTTGCACGCGGGTGCGTTCACCATCAGCTTGCAAACCCGCCCTGACCAGGCCCAGCAGGCGCTGGATCTGGTACGCTCGGAGCTGGCGCGCTTTGTGGCGCAGGGCCCGACCGACAAAGAGTTGCAGGCGGCCAAAGACAACCTGATCGGCGGCTTTGCGCTGCGCATCGACACCAACCGCAAGCTGCTCGACAACGTGGCCAATATCGCCTGGAACGACTTGCCGCTGGACTACCTGTCCACCTGGACGGACCAGGTGCAGCGCATCAGCGCCCAGGACATCCGTGAGGCCTTTGCGCGCAC
>CANBQX010000222.1 GCA_947371775.1 Comamonadaceae bacterium | reverse complement strand
GGGCAAGATCCAGACCACTTTATCCAAGTGACCAGCCCAGCGACGCTCAAAGCTGCTTTTTACAAAATGTTTCAAAACGTGCTGGATACCAGCGCTACCCAAGGTTCGGTGACTTCAAATAGCCAGCAATTGCAAACGTCGTCAGCACTTTATACAACTTCGTTCAATCCAAGAACATTTTACGGCGAATTAACGAGAACACCATTTCAGGTCACACCAGGAGCTGTCTCTGATTTAATTACCTATGGTAACGAAAATTTAGCCAGCACCAACATGCCGAGTTTTAAAGTAAATAATTTTGCGGACCGAAAGATCTATTTTAGAAGTTCGGCAACAAACCCAAGGTCTGGTGCGCTATTGCCGTTTACCTTTTCAGCTCTTAATGACCCGAACACGGGATACCAAGGCGCTTTTGCCAGCCAGGTTGTGGTTGACTATTTGCGTGGCGATCGTACCAAAGAGTTGCAATACAACGGTAGCTTTCGCAATCGGCAAACAGTCTTGGGTACTACCGTGAATTCGACGCCCCTGTATTCGAAGCAGACCGGTATGGTGTATGTGGGCGCAAATGACGGTATGCTGCACGCATTTGATGGCGATACGCTTGACGAGAAATTTGCATTCGTCCCCACGTCGGTACTGACCACCTATGTTAATTCTCCCAGCAAAGCCGTTACCTTGGGTTTGCTGACTGCTCAGAATGCAAGCCATCGTTTCTACGTTGATGGAAACCTTGCAATTACCGATAAGGATACGCTCAAGAATTTGCCGTCCGATTCAGGAATGATTTCTACATACAACTATTTGGTTGGATTTTTGGGGCGGGGTGGGAAGGGACTCTTCGGTTTACCCGTCGATAAAAACGGAGTCAGGGCAATGCCTACCTACGCTGATTCTGGTATCTGGGAAAATTACGGCACGGGTGATGTTCACATGGGCTATTTGCTTGGCAAGCCGGTTTTAGAGCGCTTGGCCGATGGCACGTGGGTTGTAATTTTTGGCAATGGCTACAACAGTACGAACGAGCAAGCCGTTTTGTATGTGATGAGGGTCAGTGATGGCACTTTGTTGGCGAAATACATCACCTGTGTTGGCGTCGCGCTAGACGCGGCTTGTACTGGCACCGCTGCTGCTTCCAATGGACTGGCAACTCCTGGTGTGCTGCGCAGAGACGGAGTCGTTCAGCAAGTCTATGCAGGCGATTATTTGGGTAACGTTTGGAAGTTTGACCTGAGCGGGCTCACCAAAAACACCAACCAAATATATTACGGCACCAGAGATACAACAATAATAAAAAAAATCTTTACGGCGCAGAAAGATCTGGGCGTCGTACAGCATATTGTTGCGCCTATGACGACCAGCAACAATTTCGACGGTACGGACATTACCAAAGGCAAGCAATTTGTTTTTTTCGGCACAGGAAGTGACCTGACGGCAACCGATTTAAGCACCACTGGAGCCACGCAGACCATGTATGGCGTGATTGACGATGGGGTGACTACGCCCACTCGTGCAAACATGATGCAGCGGACAATTTTGAGTTCGGCAGGTGAGAGATTTACGGGCTATAAAGCCGGTGCAGCAACCTTGCCAGTGCGTGCGTTTTCAACTGTTACTGCCGGTGATATGGACTCATCGCCAGGAGGGTGGTACATGGATTGGGAAGCTCCGGGCGGTAGTCCTGTAGAGCAAGTGTTCACTGCCGCAGTCGTTAGACCGTCGACGACGCCCTCATTGGTGGTGAGCAGCGCGATTTCTAACAGTGGCAGTTGTGTCAGCACCGGAGCGGGGTATTTGAATGCCATGGACGCCTACCACGGAGGTAGCTTGCCGGTTAGCTATTTCGATATCAATCGCAACGGCCTTTCGGATGAGTTTTTTCATCGGACGGCGGATTTAGCGGGCGTCAACCGTCAGGTTAGCTCCATTGACTTTGGCATTGGCGCCATTGGCGACGTTGGGTTTACCGGGGCCAACGTGATTGCCCAAGGATCAGGGGCGAACACTGGCGCTGCCAGCGACAATTTGGCCGATGTAGGCACCCTGAACCCATTCTCCGTAATCTCCCGCCGCACCTCGTGGCGCGAACTCGTCAACCACTAGTAGGTGGCGTTGGCGAAAAAGGTGCGCAGGGCGTCTAGCACCGGCTCCGGCGCCTCCTCCATCAGTGCGTGGCCGGCAGGCACATGGCACACCGTGCCGTGGCGGGCCAGTGCCACCAGGCTTTGAGCCGCCTTTGGCGGTGTCATTTGGTCGTTCTCACCCAACACAAACAGGGTTGGGCACTGCACGGCGGCCATGGCTTGCTCGCCGCCTTGGTAGGCGTCGCAGGCCTTGAAGCTGCGGTAAAACACATTCACCTGCGCATTGCTGGCCAGCACCCGGCGCATCAGCGCGCGGCCTGTGCCGTGCAGCCAGGTGCCCGGCCCCAGCGTAGAGGGCGGGGGGGCCATCATGGAGTGGGAAAAGGTGTTGACCATGTCAATGCCATTGAACTGGGCGTGCTGTGCCGCGTCCAGCAGCGCTGCCGACACCCGCATGGGAAACGCCGTACCCAAAAGCGCCAGATGGCTCACCCTTTGTGGCCAGCGTGCGGCGACTTCTAGCGCGATCAAGGAACCCAGGCTATGGCCAGCCATTGCGGCCGTTTCCACGCCCAATGCGTCCAGCAGCGCCAGCACCGTATGCGCGGCTTGCTCCACGGTTTCGGGCGCATTACCAGTGCTTTTGCAGTGCCCAGGCAGGTCAATCGCCAGCACGTTGAAGCCATGGTTGGCAAAGTAGCGGCTCTGCAAAATCCAAACGCTGTGGTCATTGAGCGCACCGTGGATAAACACCACGGTCGGGCGCTCTGGCGCAAAGGCCTTGCCACCGGTGTAGGCGTACAGCGTAGCGTCTGGAAGGGGAATGAGCACCTTGAAATCCTTGTGAAATAGCGCAACGCGCCCATTGTGCCTAATTGCCGTGCCTCCACGCCGGGCTTTCCTTTTGGTGCCCTGTCCGCGCGATACTTCACTGGTCACACCACCCTGAAAGCCAACGACCATGCCGCACAACCTTGCCGCCGCGAGCCCCCCGGAACCCGTGGACACGGTCGTTATTGGCGCAGGCGTGGTGGGTTTGGCGGTGGCCCGCAGTTTGGCCTTGCGCGGGCAGGAGGTGTGGCTGCTGGAGTCGGCTGATGCCATTGGCACCGGCGTGAGCGCCCGCAACAGCGAGGTGATCCACGCAGGCATTTACTACCCGGCAGGGTCCCTCAAAGCACGCCTGTGTGTGCAGGGGCGTGACATGCTGTATGCCTATTGCGCCGAACGCGGCATAGCCCACAAGCACTGTGGCAAGCTCATCGTCGCAAC
>CANBQX010000221.1 GCA_947371775.1 Comamonadaceae bacterium | reverse complement strand
CAGCACAGCAGCATTCAAAACCAGATTCAAGGCCATATCGAAGCCATCGTGGACGACGTGCACCCTTCGCAAGCCCTGGTACGGGTGCGATGTGGCAGCGCGACGCTGGTGGCGCGTGTGACCCGTCGCGCTTTGGACTCTCTGGGCCTGACCCAGGGTTCAGCGGTCTGGGCGCAGGTCAAATCCGTCGCGGTGATGGAGTAAGCGCAGACCCAGCCTGCCGCTTCTGCACAACCCGTGGGCGCAGACGCAATGGTGGCTGCGCCCGCCCGTGTTCTAGACTGACACTCGTTGAAGCCCCCGTGCCGCATGGGTCGCGGGCGGTGTGAAGCGACCCACTGGAGACTCGCCATGAACGACGAAGAAAAATACATTGCCCGCGCCGAGCGCATGATCACCCGTTGGTCGGGCCAGCGCATGCCGGTCACCCGCAAACACACGGACGAGGGCGATGTCCTGCGCCACAGCCCGCCCGCCACCGGTGAGCTGGATGCAGACAAGCATTTTTATGTCGAGCCCCCCCGGGCATTGCCGGTGTTGGCCACCTGCGAGGTGCTGGTGGTGGGTGCCGGTCCTGCGGGCCTGTCGGCCGCCTTGGCGGCCAAACGCGCCGGCGCAGACACCATCCTGCTGGAGCGTTTTGGTTGCTTTGGCGGCGTCATCACCACAGTGGGCATGGAAACCCTGGCCTGGTACCGTTACGAGGGCACGGTGGAAGGCGAGGGCATCGGCGTGGAGATGGAGCGCCTGGCAGCGCAAATGGGCGGTGCCATCAAGTGGCCTTACAACGACAGCGAGTGCCTGGACGCCGACTTCTTCAAAGTCGTCGCCGACCGCCTGATTACTGAAGCCGGTGTGCGGCCGATATTGCATTGCATGGCGGTGGACGTGATTTTTGAGGCTGACAGCAATCGCCTCAAAGGCATCATCACCGAGAGCAAGTCGGGCCGCCAGGTGGTGCTGGCCAAACGGGTGATTGACTGCACGGGCGACGCCGACATTGCCCATTTGGCCGGTGCCAGCTACCGCAAAACGCCCAAAGACAAGATGCTGGGCATGACCACGGTGTTCAACGCCTCGGGCGTCAACAAGCAAAAGTTTTTGCAATACACCGAAGAAAAACCCGCCACCTATGCCGACTGGAGCCGCACCTGGGCGCAAGAGACCACCGGCAAAGAAAACGAGCTGCGCAGCCCTTACCTGGACCAGGAGTTTGACACTGCACGCGAGCTGGGTGTGATTCCCGCCAACAGCACCAACCTGGGTGGATCCTGGTCGGCGCTGTCGGACGCCGGAGAGGCGACCAACCTCAACCTGGCCCACATGTACGGCTATGACGCCACCGATGTGATGGACCTGACCGCCGCCGAGATGCAGGGCCGCCAGGAGGCTTTGCATGCCTTGATGGCGCTCAAAAAAGTGGTGCCCGGTTTCGAAGACGCCAAACTGCGCAACTTTGGCATGACGCTGGGTGTGCGCGACTCGCGCAAGATCATCGGACGCTACAACCTGACCAGCGACGATGTGCGCAACCAGGCCAAGTTTGAAGACTCGATTGGCATCTTCCCCGAGTTCATTGACGGCTACAACGTCTTGATTCTGCCGACCACAGGGCGCTACTTTGAAGTGCCTTACGGTTGCATGGTGCCGCTGGAAGTGGACAACCTGCTGGTGGCTGGGCGCTGCGTGGCGGGTGACATGGTGTCGCACGCCGCCATGCGCAACATGATGGCCTGCACCGTGACCGGGCAGGGCGCCGGGGTGGCGGCAGCCGTGTCGGTGCAGCAGGGAACCACCACCGCCGAGGTGAGCCTGGATGCCGTGCAAGCCGAGCTTCAAAAGCAGGGCGTGCGGCTGCATTAATCGGGGCTTGCCGCAGGCGCTTGGCCTTCGGTGAGGGCGTTTTGGCGCAATGCGGTGGCCAGTGCGCAGCCGCCAGCCACGCCGATCACCACGGACTCGGTGGCCCTTGCCATGGCCACCTGCAACTCGCGCAATGCGCTGTCGTGGCCTTGACCGACTGCAGGCCACTGCCCCACGCCGGGGATAGCCACCAGGTCAAATTCCAAGCCTTTGCTGGCGGCGATCGTCATCACCTGGATGCCGTCGGCACCCGGCTGGTAGTCGCCGGGTTTTTTGCGCACATGGTAGGGCAGCTTGAGCGTGGCCAGCGTGTGTGCGCACAGATTCAGGCTTGCGGCATCGGCACACAGCAGTGCCATGCGGCCCCATGCCAGGCCTTGCTCATGCACCTGGTGCAGGTGCTGCGCGATGGCCACGGTCTCCTCGCGCGCTGAGGGCGCGTCAATCAGCATGGGCGGCTTCGCGTGGCGGTAAGGCGCAGTCACAATGAACGGTTCGCCCTGCGCCTGCATACCTGTGGACTGAAGCTCCAAGGCGCCGGACGGGGTCTGCGACGGGTCGAAGGCAAGCATCAGGCGTTGGGTGCCGGGGTCCACCATCTGGCTGATCAAAGTGAGCCACTCGGGCGCAAAGTCATGGCCTTCATCGATGAAGATCGCCTGGTACTGTGCCTTGGGGATGCGGCGGGCATCGACCGCCCGGATAACGCTTTGCACCAGGGCATCGGGCGCTGCCTGGGACTGCGCGGGCAGCGCTTGTCCGTAGCTGTTGAGTTGCCGGTAACACCAGTTCTGAAAATACCGCACTTGTATTTTGTTGCCCAAGCCCTGGGCTTCTACGTCCGCACGCAAGGTCACGCTCAAAGGCTCGCTCGCGCAGAGCACAAGAATCGGGCGGCTGCTGACCGCAGTGGCACGCGCCAGCTGTTGCGCTCGCGCAGCCAGCAGCAGGGTTTTGCCGGTGCCCGCTGTGCCTTGGACAATGTGATGCCCAAGGAGCGGCGCGCGCAGCACGCGCTCCTGGTGCAGGTTCAGCACGGGCATGGCGTCCGGCAAATCGGCCAAAGGATCGCGCAGCGCGAACCATTGGCCCCTCAAAGGCAGCCGCACCTGCGGAAAAATATTCCAGCGGATGCGGTCCAAGCGCTCGGGTGATACCCCACCCTTGGAGAGATGGGTCAGCATGTTCCACAGCCGTTGTTCCAACTGCGGCGCGTCGCCTTTGGGCGTGAGCTCGTCCTGGCAAATCACAAAACGGGGTTCAATGGATTGGTCCAGCCCTGCCTCGTTGAACTTCCTGCGTGTGATGCCCGTGAGCACGACCCCGTGCCCCCAAGAGAAATCGAGCTGAAGCGGTTCGGCGTCGTCGTCCGGGCGCAGGCGGGCATCACGCACCAGCGCTGCGGCAGTGTGAATGGCGCAGTGCCGCGCTTGGGCCTGCGGATTGATGAGCAGCGTGGAGACTTCCTCCTGCGCAAGCACAAAGGCTTGCGGGGTGGCCCGCTCAATCTGCTCCACCGTC
>CANBQX010000220.1 GCA_947371775.1 Comamonadaceae bacterium | reverse complement strand
CCCCTGGCCTGGGCCCAGACCACCCCCATCCGCGTGCTGGTGGGTTTCCCCGCCGGGGGCGGCACCGACGCGATTGCCCGCATCCTGGCTGAAAAGCTCAAAGACCCGCTGGGAGTGCCCATCGTGGTGGAAAACCGTGCGGGTGCCGGAGGCCTGATCGCGGCCCAGGCGCTCAAGGCGGCCCAGCCCGATGGCAACGTGTTTTTCATGTCGCACGACCACACCATTTCGATCTTGCCGCTCGTCATGAAAACTCCCGGCTTTGACCCCGCCCACGACTTTGTGCCGGTGGCAGGCTTTGCGACCTTTGTGAATGCGTTGGCGGTCTCGGGCGGGACGCCTGCCAAGTCGGTCAACGACTACGTGGCCTGGGTGCGCAACCAGGGTGCGGGCAAGGGTACGGTCGGCATCCCGGCACCGGCCTCCGTGCCGGAGTTTTTGGTCAAGGTGATTGGCCAAAAATATGGCGTGGACTTGCAGGCTGCTCCCTACCGGGGCAGCGCCCCCATGATGGCAGACATGCTGGGCAACCAAATCGGCGCCGGCGTGGCCTCCGTGCCTGACTTTATTGAAAACCACAAGGCCGGCAAGGTGCGCATCGTGGCGGTGCTGGGTGCCACGCGCCAAGCGGTGCTGCCGGATGTGCCCACCTTTGCAGAGTTGGGTCTGAGCGGTTTTGAAGACATCCCGTACTACGGATTTTTTGCACCAGCGGGCACGCCCAAGGCCGCCATCGACAAGTTCTCGGACGCGCTGGCCAAGGTGCTCACCCTGCCCGAGGTGCGCGAACAACTGACCGCCATGGGTCTGAGCGTGGGCTTTATGTCGCAGCAGCAACTCGCTAGCCGCGAGCGTGCTTATTCACAAGCCTGGAGCAAGATCATCAAGTCCAGCGGATTCCAGGCGCAGTAGTCCCAGGCGCTCAGGGGCGCCAAGCCAGCCCGGCGCGGGTGGCGCCCGCGACCGCGCCCAGGGCGGGCCGGTATTCGCAGCCCACCCATCCGTCCCAGCCGCATTGGGCGGACACTTCATCCATCACCTCAAACAGGTAGGCGTAATTCACCTCGCCCACCGAGGGCTCGTGGCGTTGCGGCACACCCGCAATTTGAATATGGCCCACCCGCCCCGTGGGCAGGTACTGGCGCAATTTGCTGGCCAGGTCGCCTTCCATGATTTGGCAGTGGTACAGGTCGAACTGCACTTGGAGGTTGGGCGCGCCAATGTCTTGCACCAGCGCATGGGCCGCGCTCTGCAGACTCAAAAAATAGCCGGGCATGTCGCGGGTGTTGATGGGTTCGATCAGCACCTTGCAGTCCGCGCTGCGGGCTTGCTCGGCCGCCCAGGCCAGGTTGGCGCGGTAGGTCGCCAGCAGCGTGGCATGCTCGGCGCCAACGGGGGCAATGCCTGCCATCACATGGATGCGCGGACAGGCTAGCGGCTGGGCATATTCCAAGGCTTGTTGAATCCCGGCACGAAACTCGGCTTCGCGTCCCGGCAGGCAGGCCAGCCCCCGTTCACCCGCATCCCAGTCGCCCGGTGGCGCATTGAACAGCACTTGCTGCAGACTGTGGTCTTGCAGGCGCTGCTGCAAGTCCTTGGCCGCAAAGGCGTAGGGAAACAGGTATTCCACCGCCATAAAACCATCCGCCGCAGCGGCAGCAAAGCGGTCTAAAAACGCGTGCTCGTTGTAGAGCATGGAGAGGTTGGCGGCAAAGCGGGGCATGGTGTTTTCTGTGTGAGGCGTGGGCCCTGATTTTGCCTTGGACGTTTCTTCTGGCGCATAGCTGGCTTTTCTTGGGTGCTCTTGATCCACATCTAAGCCCTTGCCTGCCATCGGCCTAGCATGGGGCGAAAACAAGCAAGGAGTAGCTATGACCGATACCAGCTTGAATGCCGGCCACCGCCAACGTTTGCTGTCACAGCGCGCGGCCCTGTTGGCGCAAATTGAGGCGCAACGTGGCGGTGTGCGCGGGCGTGCCGAGGTGGCGCAAGAGCACTTCTACAGGCCTGAGGACTCGCCTGCGCAGGTCGCCAGCGCACGGGACCTGGAGTTCGCGATCAACGAACACGAAACCGCTGAGCTCGACCAAATTGATCAAGCCTTGAAGCGCCTGGATCAAGGCGTGTACGGCATCTGCATTGACTGTGGCATGGAAGTGGCCACCGAGCGCTTGCATGCGCTGCCACAGGCCGCTCGCTGCATGGCCTGCCAGGAAAAGGCCGAGCACTCCACACCCTCTTCTCACGTTTAAGAAAGTTCCTATGTCTACATTTCATGCGGTGGTTTGGTTGGACCACCAGGAGGCCCACGTCATGATGTTCGATCGCGAGCACATGCAGTCGCAGCGCATCCACTCGCGCAGCCACCACAAGCACCAAGGCAAGCCGCACGACAGCAAGGGTTTGTTTGCCGATATCGCCACGGCATTGGCAGGTGTGCATGAAGTGCTGCTCACCGGCCCGGGCTCGGCCCGCGAAGAGTTTGCCCTCTGGTGCAAAAGCCACAGCGCCCAGGTTGCGGCTGCCATTTCCGAGAGCGTGGTGAGCGACCACCCCACGGATGCGCAAATCGTGGCCCTGGCGCGCAAGCATTTCAAAAAGATCGACCAAATGGGCCTGGACCCCGCGCTGACCTGAGCCTCGCGCAGCTCAAGGCCAGCGCGCACTACGTCAACGCGGTTTTACCCTTGAACCCACACACCTGCGCCACCGCGCACTGGGCACACTGCGGCTTGCGGGCCTGGCACACATAGCGGCCGTGCAAGATGAGCCAATGGTGGGCGTCCACCAGGTACTTGGACGGGATGCGCTTGAGCAGCTTGAGCTCGACCGCCAAGGGCGTCTTGCCGGGCGCCAGTCCCGTGCGGTTGCCCAGGCGAAACAAATGGGTGTCTACGGCCATGGTGGGTTCGCCAAAGGCCACATTGAGCACGACATTGGCCGTTTTGCGGCCCACACCGGGCAGCGCCTCCAGCGCCTCGCGGGTGCGCGGCACCACGCCGCCATGCTGCGCCACCAGGATGTGGCAGGTTTGCAGCAGGTGGCGCGCTTTGCTGCGGTAGAGACCGATGGTTTTGATCTGCGCCTCCAAGCCCTCCAAACCCAGCTGGATGATTTTTTGCGGCGTGTTGGCCACAGCAAACAGGCCGCGCGTGGCTTTGTTCACCCCCACGTCGGTGGCCTGGGCCGAGAGCAAAACGGCGGCCAGCAGCTCAAACACGCTGGCATAGTGCAGCTCTGTTTGCGGGTGCGGGTTGGCCGCTTGCAGGGTGGCAAAAAAGGTGTCGATCTGGCTGGGGGTCATAGGGCGGGGTCAGAAAATGGGGCTTTAAGTGCGGCAATAGATGGGGCGACAATAGTGCCAGTGCCACCGAGAAAGATACACCAT
>CANBQX010000219.1 GCA_947371775.1 Comamonadaceae bacterium | reverse complement strand
ACAGGGCATTGGTGCGCTGAAGTTCTTCGTATCGCACCAGCAAGCGCTCAACGCGCTCGGCGATTTGCTCGGAGGGGGACTGGGGCTGCATAGCGCGACATTGTAGGTCGCAGCCAAGCGCCTTTCTTACAGCGCTGCGGTCGTAAAATCACAGCGTTGGTGCTCGCAGCGTGGTTCACATGCTGCAGTTCAACGGGAAGCAGGAGGGTTGCGTCGACCAGATCGACAAGGCCTCACCTGCGCTGCCCCCGCAACGGTCAAGCGGACGAGCCTTCGGGCTCCGCTTCTGTCACACAAGCCACTGAGCGCCTTGAACAAGCACTTGGGAAGGCGACAGAGGTAGTCTCCGCCAGCCCGGATACCGGCCAACCAGGTGGTAGTGCGTCCAAAAAATGCGCTGCTAAATCGCTCAAGCACTGTCGGGGATGGCGGTGAGGGCACATAACTGTTGGTGTTTCAATCATGAAAATCTCGTTTCGACCGCGCGTTCGTTTGTGCATTCCTGCGCTTTCTGCTTTGTCAATGGCCATTGCCGGGTCAGTTCAGGGCCAAGAGCTCAATCCTGTGATCGTGGTGTCCAACCGCGTCAATGAGCAGCTGTCGGATGCCCTGCCCTCTGTGACGGTGATTCAGAAGTCTGACATCGAAAAGTTCCGGTATGCCGATTTGTATGAATTGCTTTCAGGGCAACCAGGCATGCAGCTGACGCGTTCTGGCGGCGCTGGAAATCAGACCTCGGTTTTTATGCGAGGCGCCAACAGCTCGCAGACCCTGGTATTGGTCGATGGCATTGCATTCGCATCGCAAGGAGCGATTGGCGCTATTTCACCCTTGGAAGCCATCCCCTTGGCGCAGGTCGAGCGTGTTGAAATACTGCGAGGTAACGCTTCCGCAGCCTACGGTCCTGGCGCTGCCGGTGGGGTGATTCAAATTTTTACCCAATCGCCTTCCGTATCAACTGAGGGCGTCGATGTCAAAGCAGATATAGGTTCCATGAATTCTCGGTCGCTGCAAACGTCCATTCGGAAAAATGTTGGGGACGGGCAATTGAGCCTCACCGTGAGCGATGATCGATCCGAGGGAATGAGCACTATGACACCTGCGCGGTATGCCGGTGTGCAAGGCGTAAATATCAATCCTGACCTCAATGGATTTGACTCACAAAGCTTGAATCTGGGGTGGCGTCAAAATTTGTCAGCGGATACGAATTTGGCACTGAGTTATCTCACAACTTCAACGTTGGCAAGCTACGACAACCCCTATGCCAATTCGAGCACAGAGCGATGGGCCACCAAGTCCACCATGGAGCTGGCTGGACTTCAGCTATCGCATTACTTCACCGGCACATGGAAAAGCAGTCTGACCTTTGGGCAGTCGATTTCTAAGCTGAGCACATTGACCAATGATGTCTTGAATGCAGATTACGGCACCACCAATTCGCGTCAGCAAGAAACAAAGTGGGATAACGTCGTGGAAATGGCAAACGACGCTCAATTGACCTTTGGCTATGGAAAGCAATTGGCCGAGCTCGATGCGGGGCGCACATCCTATGATTACAACGTTTCGCCTCCGACACCGATAGATGTTCGGGTCAATAAATCGGTACAACAAGAGCGCATTTTTGGTGGCCTTAATCAACATACAGGGAAGTTGTCTTGGCGCGTGAATCTCAGCCACGAAGCGTTGCCCGGCAGCCAATCGGGAGACACCTACCTTCTCGGAGCGGGTTATGCGCTCAACGAGAATTACAAGGTCACCTGGACACGCTCTACCGCTATCCAGTCGCCCACCGTTGGACAACTCTACGACTTCGCCTATGGTGGCAACGAGAGCCTCAAACCAGAGCACTCTTCCAGCACAGAAGTGGGCTTGCAGTTCAGGGACGACAACAGCTTTTGGCGATTGGTTGCGTTCGAGGTTCAATACCAGGACATGATCGCCGCGAGCTCTAACCCTGTGGCCGATCCATTTTGGGCCTCTCAATACGTGACGCAACTCGAGAACCTGAGTAACGCGCAGAACAAGGGACTTGAGTTCGCCTACGCCAGAAAATGGGCGGGCTGGGGTGTTCAATTGGCCTATACCGCCCAAACCCCCGAAAATTTGAGCTCGAGTCGTCCGATACAGAATCGCGCCAACCGATTTGGCTCGTTCACCGTCAGCCATTTCTTGAACGAACGCACCAGTTTGAATGCTAAGGTGCTCGCCACGTCGGAGCAATGGACCTCCATGATCGGGTCTTTCAGCGCTTCTGCCCTGGTTCCCGGTTACGCCATCTTGAATGTGTCTGCAGACCACAAAATTCGCCCTGACCTCAAGTTGAATTTCAGTGTCCTGAATGCCTTGGATGCGAGCTACTACCACCTGGACGGTTACAACAATCCCGGAAGGACGTATTTCATGGGCCTGAAATACGCTTACCGTTGAACGTGCGACACCTAACAGCCCGCTTCAACCCGTCGTCTGCTTGACCAAGAAAAGCCCCAGGTGACTCCCCTGATTGACGCGAAGCCCTTTTTGCTCTGGATGGCTGCGCTCGCGCTGGGGTCGGGTGTGCCTGCCCACGCCTCCCCGACCTTGATGGACGACAGGGGCACAGCGGTGGCACTGCTGCCGGTGCCGCAACGCATTGTCAGCCTGCTGCCTTCGCTCACCGAATCGGTCTGCGCCTTGGGCGTGTGTGACAAATTGGTGGGCGTGGACCGTTACTCGGACTATCCGCCCCGCGTTCGCAGTCTGCCCACCGTGGGCGGGGGCCTGGACCCGAACATCGAAGCCATCGTGGCCTTGCGACCCGATTTGGTGTTGGTGGCGAGTTCTGCGCCCGGCACCGAGCGTTTGCGCGCTTTGGGGCTGCGCGTGATGGCGCTGGAGCCCAAAGACTCCGCCAACGCACAGCGCGTGCTTGTCACGCTGGGCCAAATGCTTGGCGTGGGCACGGCCAAGGCGCTGGTGCAGGCGATGGAAGCGGACATGCAGGCGGCCATTGCACAGGTGCCGCCGCGCGCGCGCGGCCAGCGCGTGTACTTTGAAATCAGCCCCGGCCCCTATGCCGCCAGCACGTCCTCGTTTTTGGGGCAAACCCTGCAGCGCCTGGGTTTGAAAAACATGGTGGAGGGCAGTTTGGGGCCCTTCCCGAAGATCAATCCGGAGATGGTCGTGCGTGCGCAGCCCGACGTGATCATGGTGGGCGACAGCAGCGCCGATGCCATGCAGACCCGACCCGGCTGGTCCAAGCTCACCGCCTTGCAAAACCACCGCGTGTGTGCGTTTGGCAAGGAAGAGGCTGACGTGCTGGTGCGTGCCGGCCCGCGCATGGCACAAGGCGCCGCATTGGTGGCGCGCTGCCTGCAAAACCTGTATGGCGAACCAAGCACGCCAGCGATCAAGAAAGCCAGCGCACCATG
>CANBQX010000218.1 GCA_947371775.1 Comamonadaceae bacterium | reverse complement strand
GAGCACCGCCCACAGGCCAAAACGTACAGGTTTCGAATCAGTCATTGGCTGTCTCCAAGGCTTGAGGTTTGAGTTTTTCCATGTAGTCGTCGATCAGGCCGTGCAGCGCTGCCAAGCGATCCTCGCCCAGCAATGCGTTCATGGCGCTTTGCGCCTGGCGCCAATGGCGTTGGGCCTCGGCGCGCTTGGCGCGCCCGGCGTCGGTGATCTCCACCAAGCGGCTTCGGGCGTCTGCACCGGGCAGCATCGCAACCCAGCCAGCATCAATAAGCGGGCGCAAATTGCGGGTCAGTGTCGAGGCTTCCATCTTGATGCTGGCAGCCAAATCCATGGGCCGTACTGGCCCTAGTTTTTGAACATAGGACAACAAAGAGTATTGGGTCGTCTTCAACCCCGCATGGCCTAACTCCGCGTCGTAGTGCTGTGACACACGGCGCATGAACTGCCGGATTTTCAGATTGGTACAGCCCTTGGCGGCAGGCAGAGAAAGTTTTGTCGCATTCATGCTTCAATTGTATCTACAATAATTGCATATGCAACTTAAATGGAGAAAAAATGACGGCTGAACAACAAGCCAACGATTGGGCCGCCGCACAAGGCGCGGTTCGACAGCGCGCTATGGACGGCGGCGGTGTGCCCGGATTTGCGAACCCAGCCCAGATTCAGGGCAAGACGGGACGCCAGGTATTGGAGGCGATGATGTCCGGCGAACTGCCCTACCCCCACCTGAACGAAACCATGGGGTTTGACTTGATGGAAGTGGGAGACGGACTTGCCGTCTTTCAGGGCGTGCCGCATGTGCGCTACTACAACCCCTTGGGCACCTTGCATGGCGGCTGGTATTGCGCGCTGCTGGACTCGGCACTGGGTTGCGCGGTGCAATCCAAACTACCGGCCGGTCGTGGCTACACGACGGCAGAAATCAGCGTCAACCTGGTGCGCTCCGCACCGCGCTCGAATGAGCCGCTGCGGGCGATTGGAACGGTGCTGCATTGTGGCAAACAGCTGGCCACCGCAGAGGCCAAGATTGTCGACGCCAGTGGCCGGCTCTATGCCCACGCCACCACCACCTGCCTGGTGTTTGAAATACCTGCCTCCGCAGCGTAGAGACTCAGGTCACCGGAACCAAAAACTCCCGGCTGACCTGCACACCCAGATCGTTGACGCGGTCCAAAAACTGGGTCAAAAAGGCGTGCAGGCCGGTGGCCAGAATTTCATTGATGCGTCCGTATTGCAACTGCGCACGCAGTTTGCCCGCACGGCGCAGGGTTTCGCTTTCGGGATCGCTGGTCACACGTTCCAGGTTATTGAGCACTTCCACCAGCGAGGCATGCAAGGAGCGCGGCATGTCGGCCTTCAGGATCAGCAACTCCGCCACCCGCTCGGGACGGATGACGTCGCGGTAGACCTTGCGGTAAATCTCAAAGGCCGAGACGCTGCGCAATATGGCGCTCCAGTGGTAGAAGTCGCCCTCGTGTTCAGTGGACGGGTTGGCGTCCATGAAGTCGGTGGCGCCGCCATGGAACTTGACGTCCACCAGGCGCGCCGTGTTGTCAGCCCGCTCCAGGAAGGTGCCCAGGCGCATAAAGTGCAGCGACTCGTCCATCAGCATGGTGCCCACCGTTACGCCACGTGAGAGGTGCGAGCGAAATTTCACCCATTCAAAAAACTGGGAAGGGTCGCGCTCAAAACTGTCACTGGACGCCATGCGCTTGACCTCCAACCAGGTCTGGTTGTGCGTCTCCCACACCTCGGTGGTCAAGGTTCCGCGCACCGCGCGGGCGTTTTCGCGCGCGGCACTCAGGCAGGACAGGATGCTGGACGGATTGCTCTCGTCCCGCACCATGAAGTCCATCACCTCTTTGGCCCGCACCGCCTTGTGCCGCTGGGTGTAAGCGGGCAGCAACTCGCTGATGCTGAGCAGACCGCGCCAGCTGCGTTCTTCGGACGCTTCGGTTTGGCCCAGGAGCGCGGTCTGGTAGTTCACGTCCAGCATGCGGGCGGTGTTTTCGGCGCGCTCGGTATAGCGCGACATCCAGTACAAGTGGTCGGCAGTGCGGCTGAGCATGGTTAGTCCTCCAGAATCCAGGTGTCTTTGGTGCCGCCGCCCTGCGACGAGTTCACCACCAGCGAGCCTTCTTGCAAGGCCACGCGCGTCAGCCCGCCGGGCACCATTTGCACCGTTTTGCCACTCAACACATAGGGCCGCAGGTCGATGTGGCGCGGCGCGATGCCGCTGTCCACATAAGTCGGACAGGTGGACAGGCTGAGGGTGGGTTGGGCGATGTAGCCACCCGGATTGGCCAGCAAGGCCTGGCGGAAGTTTTCAATTTCGGTGCTGCTGGCAGCAGGGCCCACCAGCATGCCGTAGCCGCCTGCGCCATGCACTTCCTTGACCACCAGGTCTTTCAGGTTCGCCAAGGTGTAGGCCAGATCGTCCGGTTTGCGGCACTGGAAGGTGGGGACGTTGTTCAGAATGGGTTTTTCGCCCAGGTAGAACTCGATCATTTGCGGCACGTAGGGGTAGATCGACTTGTCGTCCGCAATACCCGTGCCCACGGCGTTGCAAATGGTGACATTGCCCGCGCGGTAGGCATTGAGCAAACCGGGGCAGCCCAAAGTGGACGTGGGGCGGAACACCGTGGGGTCCAAAAAGTCATCGTCCACCCGGCGGTAAATCACGTCCACGCGGCGCGGCCCGCGCGTGGTGCGCATGTAGACAAAGTTGTCTTTGACCACCAGGTCCTGCCCCTCAACCAGCTCCACGCCCATTTGCTGGGCCAGAAAGGCGTGCTCAAAGTAGGCGCTGTTGTACATGCCAGGCGTGAGCACCACGACCGTGGGCTCTGCCGTGCTGGCAGGACAACTGGCGCGCAGGGTCTCGAGCAACAAATCCGGGTAGTGGGCAATGGGCGCGACGCGGTGGCTGTTAAACAATTCCGGAAAGAGCCGCATCATCATCTTGCGGTCTTCCAGCATGTAGCTCACGCCGCTGGGCACACGCAGGTTGTCTTCGAGCACGTAGTACTCGCCCTGCCCTTGCGCATTGGGCGCGCGCACGATGTCGATGCCTGAAATGTGCGAATAAATCTGGTGCGGAACGGCCACGCCCACCATCTCTTTGCGGAACTGAGCGTTGTGCTCAATTTGCTCGCGCGGCACGATGCCGGCACGAATAATGTCTTGCTCGTGGTAAACGTCGTGGATAAACCGGTTCAGCGCGGTAACGCGTTGCACCAGGCCTTTTTCCATCGACTTCCATTCATGCGCCGGAATGACGCGTGGAATCAAGTCAAAGGGAATTAAGCGCTCGGTGCCCGCGCCGTCCTCGTCTTTTTCGCCATAGACGGCAAAGGTAATGCCGACCCGGCGAAAGATCATCTCGGCTTCTTCACGCCGGTGCGCCAT
>CANBQX010000217.1 GCA_947371775.1 Comamonadaceae bacterium | reverse complement strand
GACCCGGTGTCCAACGTACGCCAGCGGCAGCTGGCGCGCGTCATGATTGACGCCGGTGCCGACGCGGTGATCGGTGGCCACCCCCACCAGGTGCAAGACACGGAGCGCTACAAAGGCAAACCTGTTTTTTACAGCCTGGGCAACTTTGTATTTGACGGATTCTCAGACCCCGTCAACAACCGTGGCTGGGCCCTGCGCCTGGAATTGGACAAAACCGGAGTGCGCCAGGTCGAAGCGCACCTGGCCCAGATCGGCAAAGGCGGCTTGCCCCGCGACGCCGGCATCGTGAACCCCTTCAAACATTAAACGAGGCGCTATGGACTTCTCTCACCTCTCCCGCGACCACCTGCCCGCGCTGCTGGCGCACATGCCCAAGGCCGAGTTGCATATTCACATCGAGGGCTCGTTGGAGCCCGAGTTGATCTTTGCACTGGCACGCAAAAACGGCATTGCCCTGGCCTACCCCAGTGTGGAAGCCTTGCGCGCGGCCTATGCATTCACCGACCTGCAAAGCTTTTTGGACCTGTACTACGCGGGCGCCTCGGTGCTGATCGAAGAAGACGACTTCCATGCCATGGCCATGGCCTACTTTGCGCGCGCCCACGCCGACAATGTGGTGCACGCAGAGCTGTTTTTTGACCCCCAAACCCACACCGAGCGGGGCGTGTCCATGCGTGCGGTCATCGGTGGTTTGTCGCGCGCCTGCGCGGATGCCAAGGTGCAGTACGGCATCAGCGCCAGTTTGATCTTGTGCTTCCTGCGCCACTTTTCAGAGGCCTCAGCCATCGAGACTTTGCAAGCCGCCCTGCCCTACCGCGAACACTTTGTGGGCGTCGGCTTGGACTCGGGCGAGCGGGGCAACCCGCCCGAAAAATTTGCCACCGTGTTTGCCCAGTGCCGCGCGCTGGGCTTGCATGTGGTGGCCCACGCGGGCGAAGAAGGTCCACCGGCTTACATCCACAGCGCCTTGGACGTGCTGCAGGTCGAGCGCATTGACCACGGCGTGCGCTGCAGCGAAGACCCCGCGTTGGTGCAGCGTTTGAAACAGAGCCGCATGCCGCTCACCGTGTGCCCGCTGTCCAACGTCAAGCTGTGTGTGTTTGACACCATGGCGCAGCACAACCTGGCCACGCTCTTGCACGCGGGCCTGTGCATCACCCTCAACTCCGATGATCCGGCCTACTTTGGTGGCTATTTGCTGACCAACTTTGAAGCGACTTTTGCGGCCCTGCCCGAACTTACGGTGCAAGACGCCTGGCAGCTCGCGCGCAACAGCTTTGAAGCCAGCTTTGCCAGCGAAGCACAGAAAGCGCAGTGGGTGGCGCAGTTGGATGCGGTGTTTCAGGCTGCTGCCTGAGACACACGCGCCACGCCTCAGAAGTCGTACTTCAACTCCGCCACCAAGGTCCGCCCGGGATATCGGTGGAAATTCCAATATTCGGTGTTCGTCAGGTTGTCGATACCCACTGCTGCCACCAGCTTGGGCTGCATCGCATACCGGGCGCGCAGGTCCAGCACCGTGAACCGGCTGGCTGCCGTATAGGCAAAGCCATTGATGTCGGCATTGTTCAAGCTCGAGAACTGGTCCCCGCTGTAGCGCACACCCAGCGAGGTGCTCAACTGCGCGTCCCAGCGGTAATTGGCCAAGGCGACCGCCCGCCACTGGGGCACGCGCGGCTGGATTTTGCCAATCGTGTCGCCAGGTGTGGCCACATAGGAACCATTGGCTTTGATGCGGGAGTCCGCATAGGTCACACTGGCCGAGAGGTCCAATCCACGCGCCATGACGTTCTCGCCTTGAAAAGCAATTTCCAGACCCTGCGTGCTGATCGCGTCAATGTTTTGTACCATGTTGACTGCGGTGATGCCGTCGCTCTTGAGACCCACCGCCTGGGAATACAGCGAGTCAGTCACGTCTTCATTGAAGAAGGTCAGGCGCAGCAGGCCGTTGCCCAGGTCTTTTTCCAGCGTCAGCTCGGTTGTCCAGGACTTTTCAGGGCGAAGATTGGGCTCGTTGACCCAAGTCTGGCCACTTGGGCAGGCACTGGCCATGGTTTTGGTGGCAATGTCCGAGCACTTGGTGGTCGCGCCATACAGCTCCGACACCGTGGGCATGCGCACAGCGCGGCCCACCGAGGCTTTGAGCACCGTGTCCTCTGACCACTGGTAAGCCACAGCCGCCTTGGGCGAGGCAAAAAGCTCGGTGCGTGCGGCGTAGCTGTCAGTGCGAATAGCGCCCGACACGACACTCTTAGCGTAGCCGTCCGACGCACTCCAGTTTTCCACGCGTACACCGAGCACCGTTTTCCAGTCCTGCGCAAACTTCCAAGCGTCCTGGGCGTAGATGCTTTGCAGCTTGCTTTGGCCGCCCACGTCAGCGTTCAGCCCCGCTACCCCGCTTTGGGCGTCGCTGGTGAACCAGTTGTCGGTGAGGCTCAGGTTGGTTTTGTTAATGCGCAGTTGGTATATCTCCTGCTGCACACCAAAGTCCACCGTGTGCGCACCTTCTATACCTTGCGGACGCCAGATGCCTTTGGCTGCCAGGGTGTTCCAACCCGTGCCCTTGAGGTCGGTGAGGGTCGCAGCATTGGCCAGGCTGCCACTGCCCATGGTGCCAGCCAAATTGGCCGCAGTGTTGATGGCGGACTGGCGCACGATGTCGGTGCGGTACTCCACGGTACTGGCCGCCAGTTCCCAGTCCCACTCACCTTTGGTGTGGCTCTTCAGGGACAAGCCCTGCATCCAATGGTCCAAGTTCTCTTTGGTGGCATTGAAAAGGTTGGTGGCGGAGTAGGTCTGGCCGTTGATGAGGTGGCTTCCACCAAACGGGTTTGCCGTGTCTGTCAGGTAGCTGTTGGGTGAGCCGTCCGACGTGTTATTCCAATTCCCCAGCAAATAGCTGGCGCGCACGGTGGGCGACAGGTCGTAGGCCAGTTTGAGCTTGGCATGGTCCTGCACCGTGTGGTACTGGGTGTTGGTGCCCAGGATGTACCAAGGCGCGTTGGTCTTGTCCAGACCGGCCACCGCGCCGTTGCTGTTGCGCGGTGTCGTGTCGGCACTGGCGACAGGCTTGGTGGCAAACACCATGGGCTGGCACAGGCTGTCGGTGTGGTTCACGTCAATCCACCAGGCCCAGTCGCCACTTTTGCTACCCAGGGACGCGCTGGCCTGGCTGGCATTGTCGGTTTCATGGGTGTTGTACTGGTCAAAGTTTTGTTTGGAGCTCACGACCTTCACGTGGCCTTCCAACTGCGTGGGCATGCGCGTCACATAGTCCACCACCGCGCCCACCGAGTTACCAGGGTAAGCTGCGGAAAACGGGCCGTACATCACATCGGCCCGTTCAATTTCTTCAGGCGTCACCATGCCCCAGCGCGGCGCATAGGTCGCACCATTGCCCAGGTAGTTGGAGAGCAGAATGCCATCGGCATAGACCGCCGAGCGCGC
>CANBQX010000216.1 GCA_947371775.1 Comamonadaceae bacterium | reverse complement strand
GACCCGGTGTCCAACGTACGCCAGCGGCAGCTGGCGCGCGTCATGATTGACGCCGGTGCCGACGCGGTGATCGGTGGCCACCCCCACCAGGTGCAAGACACGGAGCGCTACAAAGGCAAACCTGTTTTTTACAGCCTGGGCAACTTTGTGTTTGACGGATTCTCAGACCCCGTCAACAACCGTGGCTGGGCTCTGCGCCTGGAATTGGACAAAACCGGAGTGCGCCAGGTCGAAGCGCACCTGGCCCAGATCGGCAAAGGCGGCTTGCCCCGCGACGCCGGCATCGTGGATCCCTTCAAACATTAAACGAGGCGCTATGGACTTCTCTCACATCTCCCGAGACCACCTGCCCGCGCTGCTGGCGCGCATGCCCAAGGCCGAGTTGCATATTCACATCGAGGGCTCCTTGGAGCCCGAGTTGATCTTTGCACTGGCACGCAAAAACGGCATTGCCCTGGCCTACCCCAGTATGGAGGCCTTGCGCGCGGCCTATGCATTCACCGACCTGCAAAGCTTTTTGGACCTGTACTACGCGGGCGCCTCGGTGCTGATCGAGGAAGACGACTTTCATGCCATGGCCATGGCCTACTTTGCGCGCGCCCAGGCGGACAATGTGGTGCACGCCGAGCTGTTTTTTGATCCCCAAACGCACACCGAGCGGGGCGTGTCCATGGGTGCGGTCATCGGTGGTTTGTCGCGCGCCTGCGCGGATGCCAAGGCGCAGTACGGCATCAGCGCCAGTTTGATCTTGTGCTTCCTGCGCCACTTGTCAGAGGCATCTGCCATCGAGACACTGCAAGCCGCCCTGCCCTACCGCGATCATTTTGTGGGCGTAGGTTTGGACTCTGGCGAGCGGGGCAACCCGCCCGAGAAATTTGCCACCGTGTTTGCCCAATGCCGCGCGCTGGGCTTGCATGTGGTGGCCCACGCGGGCGAGGAAGGCCCACCGGCTTACATTCACAGCGCGCTGGACGTGCTGCAGGTGGAGCGCATTGACCACGGCGTGCGCTGCAGCGAAGACCCGGCGCTGGTACAGCGCTTGAAAGACAGCCGCATGCCGCTGACCGTGTGCCCGCTGTCCAACGTCAAGCTTTGTGTGTTTGACACCATGGCCCAGCACAACCTGGCCACGCTCTTGCACCAGGGCCTGTGCATCACCCTCAACTCCGACGATCCAGCCTACTTTGGTGGCTATCTGCTGACCAACTTTGAAGCGACTTTTGCGGCCCTGCCGCAGCTGACGGTGCAAGACGCCTGGCAACTGGCGCGCAACAGCTTTGAAGCCAGCTTTGCCAGCGAAACACAGAAAACGCAGTGGATGGCGCAGTTGGATGCGGTGTTTCAGGCTGCTGCCTGAAACACACGCGTTACGCCTTAGAAGTCGTACTTCAGCTCCGCCACCAAGGTTCGCCCCGGATATTGGTGGAAGTTCCAGTATTCGGTGTTCGTCAGGTTGTCGATACCCACTGCGGCCACCAGCTTGGGCTGAATCGCATACCGGGCGCGCAGGTCCAGTACGGTGAACCGGCTGGCTGCCGTATAGGCAAAGCCATTGATGTCGGCATTGTTCAAGCTCGAGAACTGGTCCCCGCTGTAGCGCACACCCAGCGAGGTGCTCAACTGCGCGTCCCAGCGGTAATTGGCCAATGCGACCGCCCGCCACTGGGGCACGCGCGGCTGGATTTTGCCAATCGTGTCGCCAAGTGTGGCCACATAGGAACCATTGGCTTTGATGCGGGAGTCCGCATAGGTCACGCTGGCCGAGAGGTCCAATCCACGCGCCATGACGTTCTCGCCTTGAAAGGCAATTTCCAGACCCTGGGTGCTGATGGCGTCAATGTTTTGCACCATGTTGACTGCGGTGATGCCGTCGCTCTTGAGACCCACCGCCTGGGAATACAGCGAGTCAGTCACGTCTTCATTGAAGAATGTGAGGCGCAGCAGACTGTTGCCAAGGTCTTTCTCGAGCGTCAGCTCGGTCGTCCACGATTTTTCAGGGCGAAGATTGGGCTCGTTGACCCAGGTCTGGCCACTTGGGCAAGCGCTGGCCATGGTCTTGGTGGCAATGTCCGAGCACTTGGTGGTCGCGCCATACAGCTCCGACACCGTGGGCATGCGCACTGCACGGCCCACCGAGGCTTTGAGCACCGTGTCCTCTGACCACTGGTAAGCCACAGCCGCCTTGGGCGACGCAAAAAGCTCGTTGCGTGCGGCGTAGCTGTCAGTGCGAATAGCGCCCGACACCACGCTTTTTGCGTAGCCATCCGACGCACTCCAGTTTTCCACGCGTACACCGAGCACCGTTTTCCAATCCTGCGCAAACTTCCACGCATCCTGGGCGTAGAGGCTTTGCAGCTTGCTTTGGCCGCCCACGTCAGCGTTCAGCCCCGCTACCCCGCTTTGGGCGTCGCTGGTGAACCAGTTGTCGGTAAGGCTCAGGTTGGTTTTGTTAATGCGCAGTTGGTATATCTCCTGCTGCACACCGAAGTCCACAATTTGTGCCCCCTCCATTCCCTGGGGACGCCAGATGCCTTTGGCTGCCAGGGTGTTCCAACCCGTGCCCTTGAGGTCGGTGAGGGTCGCAGCATTTGCCAGGCTGCCACTGCCCATGGTGCCAGCCAAATTGGCCGCAGTGTTGATGGCGGACTGGCGCACGATGTCGGTGCGGTACTCCACGGTACTGGCCGCCAGCTCCCAGTCCCACTCACCTTTGGTGTGGCTCTTCAGGGACAAGCCCTGCATCCAATGGTCCAAGTTTTCTTTGGTGGCATTGAAAAGGTTGGTGGTGGAATAGCTCTGGCCGTTGATGACGTGGCTTCCACCATACGGGTTTGCCGTGTCTGTGAGATAGCTGTTGGGTGAGCCGTCCGACGTGTTGTTCCAATTCCCCAGCAAATAGCTGGCGCGCACGGTGGGCGACAGGTCGTAAGCCAGTTTGAGCTTGGCATGGTCCTGCACCGTGTGGTACTGGGTGTTGGTGCCCAGGATGTACCAAGGCGCATTGGTCTTGTCCAGACCGGCCACCGCGCCGTTGCTGTTGCGCGGCGCAGTGTCTGCGCTGGCCACAGGCTTGGTGGCAAACACCATGGGCTGGCCCAGGCTGTCGGTGTGGTTCACGTCAATCCACCAGGCCCAGTCGCCACTTTTGCTACCCAGGGACGCGCTGGCCTGGCTGGCATTGTCGGTTTCATGGGTGTTGTACTGGTCAAAGTTTTGTTTGAAGCTCACGACCTTCACGTGGCCTTCCAACTGCGTGGGCATGCGCGTCACATAGTCCACCACCGCGCCCACCGAGTTGCCAGGGTAAGCTGCGGAAAACGGGCCGTACATCACATCGGCCCGTTCAATTTCTTCAGGCGTCACCATGCCCCAGCGCGGCGCATAGGTCGCACCATTGCCCAGGTAGTTGGAGAGCAGAATGCCATCGGCATAGACCGCCGAGCGCGC
>CANBQX010000215.1 GCA_947371775.1 Comamonadaceae bacterium | reverse complement strand
CGGGTTTCGTCCCAGGCCACCGAGGCCATGAGCGAATTCATGGCGTGCTCGGTTTTGTCCAAGTCGCCAGGGCGCACATAGACCTGCAGCAAATGGTCTTTGCCCGCCAGCGAGCGGATGCGCTGCTCGCGGCACACCAATTGGCCGGCTACCAGGGCAAACAAGTAAGCGGGTTTTTTGTGCGGGTCCACCCACTGCGCAAAGTGCCGGCCCTCGGGCAAATCGCCCTGGCTGATCAAGTTGCCGTTGGACAGCAGCACCGGGTAGGCCGCCTTGTCGGCGCGCAGGGTGACGGTAAAGCTGGCCATCACATCAGGACGGTCCAGGTAGTAGGTAATGCGGCGAAAGCCCTCGGCTTCGCACTGGGTGAAAAACGATTCGTTGCTGACGTACAAGCCCATCAGCTTGGTGTTTTTGACCGGGGCGCAGGTGGTAAAAATTTCGAGTGCAAAAGGGTCGTTGCCTTCGGGCAGGTTTTCCAGCACCAGCTTGTCGCCGTCCATCTTGAAGGAGGTGCCTTGACCATTGACCAGCACGCGGGCGAGGTTGAGCTCTTCGCCGTCCAGACGCAGTGCTTGCGCGGGCACCTCGGGGTTGCGGCGCAGCGTCATTTTGTTCAGCACCCGGGTTTTGGCCGGGTCCAGATCAAAGGTCAAATCAACCGTGTCAATCCAGAACGCCGGGGGCGCATAGTCGCCCCGGTGCACCGTGGTGGCAGGGGCTTGTCCGTCGCGAAGGGAATACATGGGTTCACTCTCCTGGGTCTTGGGGCCATTGTGGCCCTCTTGTGTTACACGCCTTGCTTGAGCGAGGCTTGAATAAACGGGTCTAAATCGCCGTCCAGCACTTTTTGCGTGGCCGACGTTTCGTAGTTGGTACGCAGGTCTTTGATGCGGCTGTTGTCCAGCACATAGCTGCGAATCTGGTGGCCCCAGCCCACATCGGTTTTGGTGTCTTCGAGCTTTTGCTGGGCTTCTTGTTGCTTGCGCAGTTCAAAGTCGTACAGGCGGCTGCGCAGGCGCTTCCAGGCCACGTCGCGGTTGCTGTGCTGGCTGCGTCCGTCCTGGCACTGCACCACGATGCCGGTCGGAATGTGCGTCAAGCGCACCGCCGAGTCGGTCTTGTTGATGTGCTGGCCACCCGCGCCGCTGGCGCGGAACGTGTCCACCCGCACGTCGGAGGGGTTGATGTCGATCTCAATCGAGTCGTCAATCTCGGGGTAGACAAACACGCTGGCAAAACTGGTGTGGCGTCCGCCCGAGCTGTCAAAGGGCGACTTGCGCACCAGGCGGTGCACACCGGTTTCGGTGCGTAGCAGGCCAAAGGCATATTCGCCTTCGATTTTGATGGTTGCACCCTTGATGCCGGCAATATCGCCACTGGTTTCGTCTTCCACCGTGGTGGCAAAGCCTTTGCGTTCGGCATAGCGCAGGTACTGGCGCAGCAACATGCTGGCCCAGTCGCAGGCCTCGGTGCCGCCTGCACCGGCCTGGATGTCCAGAAAGCAATTCAAGGGGTCGGCCGGGTTGTTGAACATCCGACGGAATTCCAAGCCTTCGATGGTGGTGGCCAGGGTGGCGGCTTCGGCCTCGATGGTCATCAGACCGGCTTCGTCGCCGTCCTCTTTGGACATCTCAAACAGCTCGGTGTTGTCGGCCAGTTCGCGGTCCAACTCATCGAGGGTGACGACCACCCCTTCCAGGGCTTTTTTCTCTTTTCCCAGCTCTTGGGCGCGTTTGGGGTCGTTCCAGACGGTGGGGTCTTCTAGGGATGCATTGACGGTGCGCAGGCGCTCAGACTTGGCAGGGTAGTCAAAGATACCCCCGAAGCTCGGCGGTGCGAGCGCTCAAGTCGGTGAGTTGGGTGCCAATGAGGTTGATGCGTTCTGCTTCCATGGGAGATCCTGCGGTAATAGGTGATTGGTCCACATTTTCTCACGCGCGCCTGGCACCGCCGCATGACGGTGCTGTCATCTAGGCAATAAAGCGCTCAATCAGCGCTGCCAGTACTCCGGGTTGGTCGTGGTGCATCATGTGACCGGCGTCTTCGATGCGCGCAATTTCCAGATGGGGTACGGCCTTGATGCGCTCGTGGTATTCCTCCAGCGTGAACGCGCCTTTCCACCAAAAGCCCAGGCTGTTGTCAGAGGCTTCCACAGCCAGCACGGGCATGGACAGGCGCCGGTACAGCGCTTGCACTTCTTCCACGCGGTAGAGGTTGGCGTTGACCAGTTTGTGCCCCGCCTCACCCTGAATGCTCCATTGGCCCTGCGGGTTCTCGGCCGCCCAGTGCGTTGCCAGCCACTGGGCTTTGTCGGCACTCAGCCGGGGGTTGGTCTTCATCAGGCGCCGCGCCACGCCGCTGGAGGCGTCGTAGGGGCGCAAATCCAGTTCGCCGCGGTGCAGTTGCTTGAGCTCGTCCATCCATTTGGCGTAGCGGCCGGGCGCTTGGTCGGGCTGGGTCACCGGCATGCCAAAGCCTTCCAGATTCACCAGCCGGCGGATGCGCTCGGGCCGCACCCCGGCGTAATGCATCACCACATTGCCGCCCATGCTGTGGCCGACCAGATTGACTTGCTGGTCGGGGGCGTAATGGTCCAGCAAAAAGTCCAGGTCGGCCATGTAGTCCGGAAACCAGAAGTTGTCGGCACCGCCCGAAGAGGTTTTGCCATAGCCGCGCCAATCGGGCGCAATCACATAGTGGTCGTGGCTCAGGGCGTCGACCACAAACTGGTAGGAGGCAGCGACATCCATCCAGCCGTGGACCATCACCAGCGGCGTCTTGTCGGGGGAGGGTGTGCCCCAGAGTTGCACGTGGTAGCGCAAATTGCGGATGGGAACGAATTCGCTGCGGTGGATTCTTTGAACTTGGTACATTGCACCAATGATAAAGAGACTCACCTCCGCCACGACGCGCCGCAGTCCGAAACGGGACATGGCCGCCTCCGCCGACACCCATGACACCGCCGCCAAGGGGCTGCCCGCGGGCTATGCCCAGCTGCACCGCCAATTCGGCTGGCAGGTTCCCCAAGGTTTCAACATGGCGCACTGGTGTTGTGGGCGCTGGGCACAGGCGCCAGATGCCGGTCAGCGCGTGGCGGTGCGGGTTTATAGCCCGGGCAGCCAGGGCCGTAGGGGCAGTGAGGTCCAGCACAGCTACGCGCACTTGCAGGCGCAGGCCAATCGCCTGTCGCAGGTGCTGTCGGACCATGGTGTGCGCCAGGGTGACCGGGTGGCCATCGTCATGCCGCAGTGTTTTGAGACGGCGGTGGCCTATATCGCGGTGCTGCAAATGGGGGCGGTGGCCATGCCGCTGTCCATGCTGTTCGGGCCCGAGGCGCTGGCCTTTCGGCTGCAAGACAGCGACGCGGCCCTGGCGATTTGCCACGCCAGCGCGCTCGAGGGTTTGCGCGCCACGTCGGCCGAGTGCCCCTTGCTGCGCCATGTGATTGTGGCCCAGGGG
>CANBQX010000214.1 GCA_947371775.1 Comamonadaceae bacterium | reverse complement strand
GAATATTTCAAATCGGTACAACTCGGGGCCCTCAAGGCGCGGGTGGTGGAATGCGTTTTCCAGGAGTTGCGCGATGGGCAGTACAAGATCATCAGCTTCTCGGCCAAGCGCGCGCGCGGCATGATGGCGCGCTTTGCCATTGAGCACCGCTTGACCACGCCCGAGCAGTTGCGCGACTTTGACGCCGACGGCTACGCCTGGTGCGCCGCCGAGTCCACACCCGAGCGCCTGGTGTTTCGCCGCGACACGCCGGGGGCTGCAGCATGAGCCAGGCCCCCGAACAGTCTCCGCTGGGCAAGGCCTCGGCTTACATCGACCAGTACGACGCATCCTTGCTTTTCCCGATTCCCCGTGCGCCCAAACGCGCCGAGATCGGGCTCGAGGGCGCCACGCCCTTTTTTGGCGCCGACCTGTGGACGGCGTTTGAACTGAGCTGGCTGAACGCCCGCGGTAAGCCCCAAGTGGCGATTGCACACTTCACCGTGCCTTGCGAGACGCCGAACATTGTGGAGAGCAAGTCTTTCAAGCTCTACCTCAATAGCTTCAACAACACGCGCTTTGCCGACGCCGCCGAGGTGCAAGCGCGATTGCGCGCCGATCTGTCCGAAGCCCTGTGGCGCGGCGCGGCAACGCCCGGAACCGTGGGCCTGCGGCTGCTGGGCGCTGAACTGTTTGACCGCGAGCCGGTGTACGAGCTCGACGGCCTGAACCTGGACCGCCTGGACGTGGAGTGCAGCCGCTACACGCCTGCGCCCGACCTGCTGCACACCTTGCCAGCCGCAGAAAACGAAGGCCCGGTGTCAGAGGTGCTGGTGAGCAACCTGCTCAAGAGCAACTGCCTGGTGACCGGTCAGCCCGACTGGGGTAGCGTGCAAATCAGCTACACCGGTGCGCAAATCGACCAGCAAGGCCTGTTGCAGTACATCGTGAGTTTTCGCAACCACAACGAGTTTCATGAGCAGTGTGTGGAGCGCATGTTCATGGACATTTGGACCCGCTGCAAGCCGCTCAAGCTCACCGTCTATGCGCGCTACACCCGCCGGGGAGGCCTGGACATCAACCCGTTTCGCACCAGCCACCCGCAGGCCATGCCGGCCAACACCCGCAACGCACGCCAGTAGGCGGTATTTCGCTTGAGAGGCAGCGCCATGAAAGCAACACTCGCCACCATCGACATTAGCTGCCTCTTTGACCCGCAAGCCAGCGCGCAGGCCAAGGCAGATTGCGCCCAGGCCTTGCACCACGCCTTGCGCGACACCGGTTTTGCCGTACTGCGGGGCAGCGGCGTGCCTGCCCGGACACTGGATCGCATGCGCCAGGCCGTAAAGGCGGTGTTCGATGCGCCTCGCGATCGTTACGGTGACTATCGGGTGCAAAAAACCAATTACCGGGGTTACGTGCCGCTGGGCTATTTCACGCCCAACAAAGGGGGCGTCCGCGCCGACCAGTACGAGGCCTGGAAGCTGCACGGCGAATTCAGCGCCGCTGACCCGGTTTGTGCGCAGTCTGCGCTCTACGGCCCCAACCGCTGGCCGCCGGTGGACTTTGATGTGCGCGGCGCCGTGCTGGACTACTGGGCTGAGATGACGCGGGTGAACAGCGCGGTGCTGCAGGCGCTGTGCCAGGCCTTGGGCCTGGACAGTGGCGTGGTGCTGGGCATGCTGGACAAGCCCCTGACCAATATGACGCTCTTGAACTACCCGCCGGGCACACCGCAAGACGACAGCTGGGGCATCCACCCGCACAAGGACTTCAACTTCCTCACGCTGCTGGCCCACGACCCGGTGGGGGGCTTAGAAGTGCGCACTGCGGACGGCCAGTGGATCGAAGCCGTCTGCGAAGCGCAGGACTATGTGCTCAATGTGGGCGACATGCTGGAGCTGCTCACGGGCGGCCACCTGGTGTCGACCCCGCACCGGGTGACCAACCGCAGTGCGCGCCAGCGCCAGTCGTTTCCCTATTTTTCGGTGCCCCGGCACGATGTGGTGGTGGCGCCCATGCTGGCGCCGGTGCCGGGTTTTGAGCGCGCTGCCCTGCAGTCAGGCGCGGCCAGCCACGATATTTGGTATTCCAATTGGCCCGACGTGGCGCTGTCAGACAGCGCCATCGATCTGGGCAATTACGCGGATTAGCCCAATTCCGTAAAGGACTTGAGCGGGGCCAGGGCAGGGAAGTCGCCCGCGCGCTTGGTCTTCATGGCGGTGACGGCTTCTGCCACATGGCGGTTGCTCCAAATGGCCGCTTGCAGCCAACCCATTTGCGTCAGCGACTCGTCCACGGTGTGGTCGCGCGCGTAATGCACTGCCTGCTTCGTGCCCCAGATGGCAATCGGTGGCTTGCTGGCGATTTCTTTTGCGCATTGCATGGCAGCCGCCAGTGCGTCCTCCGCCGTGGGCAGCACGGCGTTGACCAGCCCATAGGAGGCCGCGTGCTCGGCACTCAAACGCCGACCGGTGTAGGCCAACTCTTTGACCACGGCCATGGGAATCAGCTTGGGCAGGCGCTGCAAGGTGCCCACATCCGCCACCATGCCGATGTTGATTTCCTGGATGCAGAAAAACGCGTCGGCCGAGGCGTAGCGAATGCAGCAGGCCGTGACCATGTCCACCGCGCCGCCAATGCAGCCGCCTTGGATGGCGGCGATTACGGGTATGCGCATTTTTTCCAGCTTGGTGAAGGTGGACTGCATGTCGGTCAGCGAGTCAAACATGGCCGCGCGCCCTTCGGGGCTTTGGTCGTTCATTTGAATCGCGCCCGCAAACGTGTCCAGCGCCATGCCGGCGCTGAAATGCTTGCCCGTGCTGCTGATCACCAGCACACGTGCGGTATTGCCCTGGTGCAGGTCGGTCAGGACGGTGTCGAGCTCGCGCCAGAACACCGGGCCCATGGTGTTGAGCGCCTCGGGCTGCTTGAGCACCAGGTGCGCAATATGGTTGTCAATCGTCAGGGAAAAGCAGTGCATTGCTGTCATGGGCTTGGGTCTCCAAAGGGGATGGAAGTAGCTTAGCGTCTTGCGCCGAGATCAGCGAGCCGACTCTGACACCCAAGAGACGCAGGCGCTTGGCCAGGGGCGCACGCTTGAGGCATTGGCCCGCCGCGGCGCGAATGCCCGCCGCCGAGTCGGTGTAGTGGGGCAGGGTGTGGTCCCGGGTGACGATGGAAAAGTCGTCAAACCGAAGTTTGATGCCGATGGTTTTGCCCACATAGCCCTTGCGCTGCAGGTCTTGCGCCACCTGTTCGCACAACCGGGTAAATACGGCGCCCAGCTCGGCCTTGTCGCGCACCGCATGCAGGTCGCGATCAAAGGTGGTCTCGCGGCTCATGCTCACCGGCGCGCTCTCGGTGACCACGGGTCGGCTGTCGCGGCCCCAGGCGGCGTCGTGCAGCCAGGCGCCGGTCTTGTTGCCAAAGGTGGCGATCAACCAGCCGACCTCCCGCGCGGCGAGTTCGCCAATGGTGCGGATGCC
>CANBQX010000213.1 GCA_947371775.1 Comamonadaceae bacterium | reverse complement strand
TGATTCCCACCGCGCCCGAGCAGCAGCGCAACCGCGATGCGGATTTTTTGTACCGGTTCGACAGCTACTTTCATTACCTCAGTGGCTTTACCGAGCCGCGGGCTTGGCTGGTGATTACCGGCAGCGGCAAAAGCATTTTGTTTTGCCTGCCCAAAGACCTGGAGCGCGAGACCTGGGACGGTAGACGCCTGGGGCCGCAGGCGGCACCTTCGACCTTGGGTGTGGACGAGGCCTATTCCATTGACGAGCTCGACACCCGCATGCCGATGCTGATGGATGGCTGTGACACCGTGTGGTATCCGTTTGCGACGCACAAGGGGCTCGAAGCCCGTGTCAACGGCTGGTTGCAGCCGCTGCGCGACCGGGTGCGCTACGGCACCTTGTGCCCCGCTTCGCAGCGCGACTTGTGCGAACCGCTGGATGAAATGCGGCTGGTCAAAGATGCGTTTGAGCAAGACACCATGCGCCGCGCCGCGCAAATCAGCGCGGGTGGCCATATCCGCGCCATGCAGCTGAGCGCGCGCATGCTGCGTGCGGGCCAGGAAGTGCGTGAATACCACCTGGACGCAGAGCTCTTGCACGAGTTTCGCAGGCACGGCTCGCAGTGCCCCGCCTATGGCTCTATCGTTGCAGCAGGTGACAACGCCTGCGTGCTGCACTACCGTGCCGACGCCGGCCTGGTGCGTGACGGCGAGCTGGTGCTGATTGACGCAGGTTGCGAGCTCGACGGCTATGCCTCGGACATCACGCGTACTTTTCCGGCCAATGGCAAGTTCACCGGCCCGCAGCGCGCGCTCTATGAACTGGTGTTGGCCTCCCAACACGCTGCCGTGCAGGCCACGCGCGCGGGCGCGCGCTTCACTGACCCGCACGAGGCGACCGTGGCAGTGCTGGCGCAGGGCATGCTGGACCTGGGACTGCTCGATGCCAACAAGGTGGGCAGCCTGCAAGACGTGATTGAGAAGCGGGCGTACTTCCCCTTCTACATGCACCGCACCGGCCACTGGCTGGGCATGGATGTGCACGACTGCGGCGCTTACACCGAACCCAGCGAAATCGGCCAGGCCACCACCCGGCGCGACGCGCTCACCGGCGAGACCATCGTCAACCGGCCCGCCCGCGTGTTGCGTTCCGGCATGGTGTTGACCATCGAGCCTGGCATCTATGTGCGCCCGGCGCCCGGCGTGCCCGAGCAGTTCCATGGCATTGGTATCCGCATCGAGGACGACGCCATCGTCACCGATACCGGTTGCGAGTTGATCAGCCGTGGCGTGCCGGTGGAGATCGACGCCATTGAAGCGCTGATGCGCGCCTAAGCGGCCCGGCTGACATCCGCGCTTTACCTGAAGCGGGTAAGGTTGGCCTATTTTTCAGCAACCCACTATGACGAACGCAAGGATTCCGACGCGCCTAGCTGCGCTGCTGCTGGGCTTGGCCAGTGCCTCTTTGATGGCGCAGGAGCAGCCCGCTGCGCAGGAAGCAGCTGCGGACGCAACGCCCAAGGTGCAAGGCACCGAACTCAAAGCCGTGGAGATTCGCGCCAACCGCGAGACCGAAGAACGGCGGCAATCCACGGCCGCCAAGATCGTGATCGGGCGCGAAGAGATTGAACGCTATGGCGATTCCACGTTGGGGGAGTTATTCAAACGCCTGTCCGGCGTCACCGTGGGCGGACGCCCAGGCCAGGGCGGCGCACCGCGCATGCGGGGGCTGGGCAGCGGCTACACCCAAATCTTGATTGATGGTGAACGGGCACCCCGGGGCTTTTCTACCGATGACATTGCGCCTGAGCAGGTGGAGCGCATTGAAATCATGCGTGCCCCCACGGCCGAGACCGGCGCGCGCGCCGTTGGCGGGACGATCAACATCATCACCCGGGGCGGCTACGCGAAAACCCTGAACAACCTCAACCTGGGGGCCTCTGTGGAAAACGGCCACACCTCACCGGGTGCGTCCTGGTCGCGCAACGACACCGTGGACGGGGTGAACTACAACGTCTCGGTGGCCGTGGCACACAGCGAGCGCAACAGTGACCAAGCCAAGACTACCTTGAGCGACAACCTGGTCACCAACACGCAGGTCAACCAGGTCGAGTCCACGACCTCCAACAGCCAGCGTGACATGCTGCACGCCAACGCGCGCCTGCAATGGAATGGTGCAGGCGGCGACACGTTCACCTTGATGCCCATGCTGATCGCCACGCAACGCAAAGGCCAGAGCAGCAGCGTGCTCACGCAGACGGACGGCCAGGCGCCCTATGACAGCAGTGCAGGCACCTCGGAGAGCAGCTACACCAGCCTGCGACTGGCCGGCAGTTGGGCCCACAAAATGGACGATGGCGGGCGCTGGCTGCTCAACAGCAGCCTGGGGCGCAGCCAATGGCGCAACGAGGCGTGGCGAACCTACCTGGGCGGCAACAACTTAGCACCGACCGACACGCAGTCGGACCAGTACGACACGAGCTGGAACAACACCCTCAAGTACACCCAGTCGATAGCCGACAAACACAGTCTGGTCAGTGGCGTAGAGCTGGAGTCCAACCAGCGCAACGAGACCGCCAGCACATTGCGCAATGGCGAATCGGCGCTGAGCGACTTTGACGGCAACTTGCTGGCTAGCAGCGTGCGTGCAGCGGTGTACACGCAAGACGAATGGGAAATCAATCCGCACTGGGCAGCGCATGCGGGCGTGCGCTGGGAGGGCATCCGCACACGCGGCAGCGTAAGCGCAGGAGCCGACGAAGTGGGCAACGACAGCCAGGTGCTCACCCCGCTGTTGCACGCGGTATGGCGGCCCGATCTGGCGGTGAAGGACCAGTGGCGCGCCAGCCTGACGCGCAGCTACCGTTCGCCCGACTTGTCCAACCTGATCGCGCGGCCATCCATCAACAGCATGTTCCCCACGGGCGGCAATACGCAGTTGCACCCCGACTCGGCGGGCAATCCCAATTTAATGCCCGAGCTGGCGGTAGGCCTGGATCTCGCGTTTGAACACTACATGGCGCGCGGCGGCTTGCTCAGCGCCAATCTGTTTGTGCGCCAGATCAGCAACGTCATGCGCAGCCAAACAACGCTGGAAAACGTGTCTTGGTCCAATGTGCCGCGTTGGGTTGCGCGTACGCAAAACGTAGGCGCTGCCACCACACAAGGTGTGGAGTTTGAAGCCAAGCTGCGAATGAGCGAGTGGCTGACCGACGCCCCGCCCGTGGACCTGCGCGCCAATATGAGCTTGTTTCGCTCCAGCCTCGATGGGGTGAGCGGCCCCAACAACCGCCTGGACCAACAGCCAGACGGCACTGCCAACTTGGGCGCCGACTACCAGCCCAAGGGCTGGCCGCTCAAGTTCAGCGGCAACCTGAACTTCACCCCGGGCTACACCACCCGCTTGTCCAATGAGCAAGACGCGTTTCAAAGCGACAAGCTGGTGGCTGACGCAACCGTGGTGTGGATCTTCAGCCCGCGCGCGCAGCTGCGTGTTGTGGCCAGCAACTTCACCGGTCGCAATTACCTGACTGG
>CANBQX010000212.1 GCA_947371775.1 Comamonadaceae bacterium | reverse complement strand
TGATTCCCACCGCGCCCGAGCAGCAGCGCAACCGCGATGCGGATTTTTTGTACCGGTTCGACAGCTACTTTCATTACCTCAGTGGCTTTACCGAGCCGCGGGCTTGGCTGGTGATTACCGGCAGCGGCAAAAGCATTTTGTTTTGCCTGTCCAAAGACCTGGAGCGCGAGACCTGGGACGGTAGACGCCTGGGGCCGCAGGCGGCACCTTCGACCTTGGGTGTGGACGAGGCCTATTCCATCGACGAGCTCGACACGCGCATGCCGCTGCTGATGGATGGCTGTGACACCGTGTGGTATCCGTTTGCGACGCACAAGGGGCTGGAAGCCCGTGTCAACGGCTGGTTGCAGCCACTGCGCGACCGGGTGCGCTACGGCACCTTGTGCCCCGCTTCGCAGCGCGACCTGTGCGAGCCCTTGGATGAAATGCGGCTGGTCAAAGACGCGTTTGAGCAAGACACCATGCGCCGCGCCGCGCAAATCAGCGCGGGCGGCCATATCCGCGCCATGCAGCTGAGCGCGCGCATGCTGCGTGCGGGCCAGGAGGTGCGTGAATACCACCTGGACGCAGAGCTCTTGCACGAGTTTCGCAGGCACGGTTCGCAGTGCCCGGCCTATGGTTCCATCGTTGCGGCGGGCGACAACGCCTGCGTGCTGCATTACCGTGCCGACGCCGGCCTGGTGCGTGACGGCGAGCTGGTGCTGATTGACGCAGGTTGCGAGCTCGACGGCTATGCCTCGGACATCACGCGTACTTTTCCGGCCAACGGCAAGTTCACCGGCCCGCAGCGCGCGTTGTACGAGCTGGTACTCGCCTCGCAACACGCTGCGGTGCAAGCCACGCGCGCTGGCGCGCGCTTCACCGACCCGCACGAGGCGACCGTGGCAGTGCTGGCGCAGGGCATGCTGGACCTGGGACTGCTCGATGCCAACAAGGTGGGCAGCCTGCAGGACGTGATCGAGAAGCGGGCGTACTTCCCCTTCTACATGCACCGCACCGGCCACTGGCTGGGCATGGATGTGCACGACTGCGGTGCCTACACCGAACCCAGCGAAATCGGCCAGGCCACCACCCGGCGTGACGCACTCACTGGCGAGACCATCGTCAACCGGCCCGCGCGCGTTTTGCGTGCAGGCATGGTGCTGACCATAGAGCCGGGTATCTATGTGCGCCCGGCGCCCGGCGTGCCCGAGCAGTTCCATGGCATTGGTATCCGCATTGAGGACGACGCCATCGTCACCGACACCGGTTGCGAGTTGATCAGCCGTGGCGTGCCGGTGGAGATCGACGCCATTGAAGCGCTGATGCGCGCCTAAGCGGCCCGGCTGACATCCGCGCTTTACCTGAAGCGGGTAAGGTTGGCCCATTTTTCAGCGACCCACTATGACGAACGCAAGGATTCCGACGCGCCTAGCTGCGCTGCTGCTGGGCTTGGCCAGCAGCTCATTGATGGCGCAGGAGCAGCCCGCTGCGCCGCAAGCAGCTGCGGACGCAACGCCCAAGGTGCAAGGCACTGAACTCAAAGCCGTGGAGATTCGCGCCAACCGCGAGACCGAAGAACGGCGGCAATCCACGGCCGCCAAGATCGTGATCGGGCGCGAAGAAATTGAACGCTATGGCGACTCCACACTCGGCGAATTGTTCAAGCGCTTACCCGGCGTAACCGTGGGCGGACGTCCAGGCCAGGGCGGTGCACCGCGCATGCGGGGGCTGGGCAGCGGCTACACCCAAATCCTGATCGATGGCGAGCGGGCACCCCGGGGCTTTTCTACCGACGATATTGCACCTGAGCAGGTGGAGCGCATTGAAATTTTGCGTGCACCGACCGCAGAGACTGGTGCACAAGCGGTGGCCGGGACGATCAACATCATCACCCGGGGTGGCTACGCGAAAACCCTGAACAACTTCAATGTGGGGGCCTCTGTGGAAAACGGCCACACCTCACCGGGCGCGTCGTGGTCGCGCAACGATACGGTGGATGGGGTGAACTACAACGTCTCGGTGGCCGTGGCACACAGTGAGCGCAACAGTGACCAAGCCAAGACCACGTTGAGCGACAACCTGGTCACCAACACGCAGGTCAACCAGGTCGAGTCCACGACCTCCAACAGCCAGCGTGACATGCTGCATGCCAACGCGCGCCTGCAATGGAATGGTGCAGGCGGCGACACCTTCACCCTGATGCCCATGCTGATTGCCACGCAACGCAAAGGCCAGAGCAGCAGCGTGCTCACGCAGACGGACGGCCAAGCGCCCTATGACAGCAGTGCAGGCGCCTCGGAGAGCAGCTACAACAGCCTGCGACTGGCCGGCAGCTGGGCCCACAAAATGGACGATGGCGGGCGCTGGTTGCTCAACAGCAGCCTGGGCCGCAGCCAATGGCGCAACGAGGCTTGGCAAAGTTACGTCGGTGGCAACAACCCAGCACCGACCGACACGCAGTCGGACCAGTACGACACGACCTGGACCAACACGGTCAAATACACCCAGTCCATTGCGGACAAACACAGCCTGGTCAGCGGCGTGGAGCTGGAGTCCAACCAGCGCAACGAGACCGCCAGTTCCCGACGCGCTGGTGAAGCGGCGCTCACCGACTTTGACGGCAACTTGCTGGCCAGCAGCTTGCGCGCAGCCGTGTACACGCAAGACGAATGGGAGATTGATCCGCACTGGGCCGCGCACGCAGGCCTGCGCTGGGAGGGCATCCGCACACGCGGCAGCGTGAGTGCGGGGGCCGACGAAGTGGGCAACGACAGCCAGGTACTTACCCCGCTGTTGCACGCGGTGTGGCGGCCTGACCTGGCCGTCAAAGACCAGTGGCGCGCCAGCCTGACGCGCAGCTACCGCGCACCCTATTTGTCCAACTTGATCGCCGCGCACACAGAAAACACCACGTACCCGGTGCCAGGCAGCAACACGCAATTGCAACCGGATACTGCTGGCAACCCCAACCTGATGCCGGAGTTGGCCACGGGCGTGGACTTGGCGTTTGAACACTACTTGCCCCGCGGTGGTTTGCTCAGCGCTAATTTTTTCGTCCGCCAGATCAGCAACGTGATGCGCAGCCAAACAACGCTGGAAAACGTGTCTTGGTCCAATGTGCCGCGTTGGGTCGCTCGCATGCAAAACGTCGGTGTCGCCACCACACAAGGCGTGGAACTCGAAGCCAAGCTCAGGCTGACGGAATGGCTCGCGGACGCCCCGCCCGTGGACTTGCGCGCCAATATGAGCCTGTTTCGCTCCAGCCTCGACGGGGTGAGCGGCCCCAACAACCGCCTGGACCAGCAGCCTGATGGCACTGCCAACTTGGGCGCCGACTACCAGCCCAAGGGCTGGCCGCTCAAGTTCAGCGGCAACCTGAACTTCACTCCGGGCTACACCACCCGCTTGTCCAATGAGCAAGACGCGTTTCAAAGCGACAAGCTGGTGGCTGACGCAACCGTGGTGTGGATCTTCAGCCCGCGCGCGCAGCTGCGTGTTGTGGCCAGCAACTTCACCGGTCGCAATTACCTGACTGG
>CANBQX010000211.1 GCA_947371775.1 Comamonadaceae bacterium | reverse complement strand
TTGGGTTTTGGCGTGTGCATCGTCCAGGCCAATCACAAACTCTTTGTAGTTCTTCAGGCGCTCATTGACGGGCTTGTAGCCCTCTTCAATGCGCTCAAACTCCATGAAACCGGTAATTTTTCCCATGATGGTGATCCTGTGTTCGGTATAAGGGCGTGCTTTACAGCGCTGCAGCCGCTAGGGGCTTGGCAGCAGAAGCCTGCTTCTTGGCATAAATCTCGGCCAGTGCACGCTTGTATTCGGCGGGGAACACTTTGACAAACTTGGCGCGGGATGCATCCCAGTTGTCCAGCAATTCGCGTGCGCGCTTGCTGCCAGTCCAGCGGTTATGGTCTTCCAGCAAGCGGCGCAATTGCACTTCGTCGGTTTCGCCCCGATGCCACACTGCACGGTCGATCTGGGCTTCCTGCTCTTTGGCGCTCAGCACTTTTTCCAGCGTGACCATGCTGGTGTTGCAACGGCTGGCGAACTGGCCATCTTCGTCGTACACATAGGCGATGCCGCCACTCATGCCAGCGGCAAAGTTGCGGCCAGTCTTGCCCAGTACGGCCACGGTGCCGCCGGTCATGTATTCGCATCCATGGTCACCCGTACCTTCGACCACCGCCGTTGCGCCCGACAGACGCACGGCAAAGCGCTCGCCACCGACGCCGCTGAAAAAGGCCTCGCCGGTGGTGGCGCCGTACATCACGGTGTTGCCCACGATGGTGTTGCGTACCGCCTCGCCGCGGAAGTCAATACTCGGCCGCACCACGACGCGCCCACCCGACAGACCTTTGCCGGTGTAGTCGTTGGCGTCGCCGATCAGGTACAAGGTGATGCCGTTGCACAAGAAGGCGCCAAAGGACTGGCCACCGGTGCCTTCGAGCTGAATGCGGATGGAATCGTCCGGCAGGCCTTCCGGGTGCACCTTGGTGACTGCGCCGGAGAGCATGGCGCCCACGGAGCGGTTGACGTTGCGCGCCACTTCCATGAACTGCACGCGTTCGCCCTTGTCGATAGCGGCGCGGCTCTTGGCAATCAGCACGTTGTCCAATGCTTTTTCAAGGCCATGTTCCTGGCCTTCGGTCTGGAAGCGTGGCACGTCAGCGGGCACCTGGGGTTGGGCGAACAAGCGACCGAAATCCAGGCCGCTGGCTTTCCAGTGCTCGATGCCTTTGCGCATGTCCAGCAGATCGGCGCGGCCGATCAAATCGTCAAACTTGCGAATGCCCAGTTGCGCCATGATGTGGCGCACTTCTTCAGCAATAAAGAAGAAGTAATTGACCACGTGCTCCGGCTTGCCGGAGAACTTCTTGCGCAGCGTGGGGTCTTGGGTGGCCACACCGACGGGGCAGGTGTTGAGGTGGCACTTGCGCATCATGATGCAGCCTTCGACCACCAGCGGTGCGGTGGCAAAGCCGAATTCATCGGCACCGAGCAAGGCGCCAATGGCAACGTCGCGGCCGGTCTTCATTTGGCCGTCGGCCTGCACGCGGATACGGCTGCGCAAGCGGTTGAGCACCAGGGTTTGCTGGGTTTCGGCCAGACCGATTTCCCAAGGGCTACCCGCATGCTTGATGGACGACCAGGGCGACGCGCCGGTGCCACCGTCATGACCGGCGATCACCACATGGTCGGCCTTGCACTTGGCCACACCCGCCGCGATGGTGCCCACGCCGATCTCCGACACCAGCTTGACGCTGATGTCGGAATGCGGTGCCACGTTTTTCAGGTCGTGGATCAGCTGGGCCAGGTCTTCGATCGAATAAATGTCGTGGTGCGGCGGGGGCGAAATCAAGCCCACACCGGGTACCGAGTGGCGCAGGCGGCCGATGTACTCAGACACCTTGCTGCCCGGCAACTGACCGCCCTCGCCGGGCTTGGCGCCCTGGGCCATCTTGATCTGGATCTGGTCTGCGCTGCTCAGGTACTCCGCTGTCACACCAAAGCGTCCCGAGGCCACTTGTTTGATCTTGGAGCGCATGGAGTCACCCGCGTCCAAGGCATAGTCAACCTCAAAAATCTCTTTGCCCAAGAGGTCCGACATGGTCTGGCCCTGGGTGATGGGGATGCCTTTGAGTTCGTTGCGGTAGCGCAAGGGGTCTTCGCCGCCTTCGCCGGTGTTGCTCTTGCCGCCAATGCGGTTCATGGCAATGGCCAGCGTGGCGTGGGCTTCGGTGGAGATCGAACCCAGCGACATCGCGCCGGTGGCAAAGCGTTTGACGATTTCCTTGGCCGGCTCCACCTCGTCCAAGGCAATGGCTTTGGCCGGATCAATCTTGAACTCGAACAGGCCGCGCAGCGTCAGGTGGCGGCGGCTTTGGTCGTTGATCAGTTCGGCGTATTCCTTGTAGGTGTTCCAGTTGTTGGCGCGTGTGCTGTGCTGCAACTTGGCAATGGCGTCAGGCGTCCACATGTGCTCTTCGCCGCGCGCACGCCAGGCGTATTCGCCGCCTGCGTCCAAGGCATGGGCCAGCACCGGATCGGCACCAAACGCCGCCTTGTGGGTGCGAATCGCTTCTTCAGCAATCTCAAAAACGCCGATGCCTTCGACGCGGCTGGGGGTGCCAGTGAAGTACTTGGCCACCGTGTCGCTGGACAGGCCGATGGCCTCGAACAGCTGGGCGCCGCAGTAGCTCATGTAGGTGCTCACACCCATCTTGGACATGATCTTGGACAGGCCTTTGCCCACCGCCTTGACATAGTTGTAAATCGCTTTGTCTGCGCTGAGGGCGCCGGGCAAGCCTTCGCTCATTGCCGCCAAAGTTTCCATGGCCAGGTAGGGGTGGACCGCCTCAGCACCATAGCCCGCCAGCACCGCAAAGTGGTGCACCTCACGCGCCGTACCGGTTTCCACCACCAGGCCCGCGGTGGTGCGCAGGCCTTCCAACACCAAGTGTTGGTGGATGGCCGATAGCGCCAGCAAGGCGGGAATCGCAATTTGCTGCGCGCTCATGGCGCGGTCGCTGATGATGAGGATGTTGTTGCCGCCCTTGATCGCGTCCACGGCCTCGGCGCACAAAGACGCCAGTTTTGCTTCCACGCCCTCGTGGCCCCAGGCCAGCGGGTAGGTGATGTCCAAGGTGTAGCTGCGGAACTTGCCGTTGGTGTGGCGTTCGATGTGGCGCAGCTTGGCCATGTCGGCAAAGTTGAGCACCGGCTGCGCTACTTCCAGACGCATAGGCGGGTTGACCTGGTTGATGTCCAGCAGGTTGGGCTTGGGGCCCACAAAGGACACCAGGCTCATCACAATCGCTTCGCGGATCGGGTCGATCGGCGGGTTGGTGACTTGCGCAAACAGCTGCTTGAAGTAGTTGTAAAGAGGCTTGTTTTTGTCCGACAACACGGCCAGGGGGCTGTCATTGCCCATGGAACCCAGGGCCTCTTCGCCGTTGGCTGCCATAGGAGCAATAAGGAACTTCAAGTCTTCTTGCGTGAAGCCAAAGGCCTGCTGGCGGTCCAGCAAGGTGGCGCCTGCTGCATCGTGGGCATCGCCAGCGCTCGCCACATCGCTGGCCACGTCGTCGAGCTTGATGCGCAGGTTGTCGATCCAC
>CANBQX010000210.1 GCA_947371775.1 Comamonadaceae bacterium | reverse complement strand
CCGGCACCCGCACGGTTTTCCACCACGATGGGCACTCCCAGCGGGTCTTTGAGCTTTTCAGCCAGGATGCGGGCAATCGCGTCGGTGCCGCCCCCGGCGGGGAAACCCACCAGCACGCGGATGGGGGTGGTCTGGGCCCAGGCCAGGGGCGCCGCCAAGACGGCCAGCAGCACGAGAGCGGCGCGCGATGCGGCGCGGCGGACGAAGGTGGAAAAAAAAGTCATAGAAACTCCTTACCAATGAAAAAGAGGGGGTGGGGGGCCTGTGTGAACTATTTTCCGTACATTCAGGGGGCGGTGGCTGCTTCTTCAATCACGGGAACAGGGAGCCGGCGCTTGGGACTGAGCGCATCGTTGAGCGCCTGGTCAAAACGCGTCAGCACCATGGGCACCAGGCTTGCATCGCGCGGCTGGCCGCTGACCGTCAACGCACCGGCGGCATAGTGGTAACCCAGCTTCAACCCGCCCGGAACTTCTTGCGCATAGCCACTTTGCACGGCCAGCTGCACCTGGTCGGGTGTCAGCATGCCCCCCTTGATGACGAACTCGCCCGAGGACTCCAGTTGCTCCGCCAAGGCGGGCTCACCGTGCGCGGTGGGACGCAAAGTGAGCTGCAAAGTTCCGTTCACGCTGGCATCGGCGTCACGCGCTTTGAAGCTCGGTATGCCCACCGAAAACCCCGAAGCCAGCAGCGTTCGCACCGCCTTGCGCAGCACGGCAGATTGCGCGGGTGCCAGGTCTGCGGTGCCGCAGTTGTCACTCCAGAGGCTGGCCAGTGCTTGCACACTGGAGGCGTGCAGGCCTGTCAGGGCACCCTCCAGCGTCACCTCGCTGAGCGTCTTGTCCATCCAGCGCAAACGCTGGGCGCTGAAACTTTGCTCGTAGTTCAGGCGATGGGCGACTTCACGCACCTCGTTGCGCACCGTCATGCCCTGCACAGACAGGGATGCAGCATGGGCTGCATCGACGCTGAGTTCCACACGACCGGTCAGGCCCTGCATATCGTCCGTCGCCACGTGGAGGTGGGTGCCTTGCACATCCAAAGCCTTGCCGCCCGCTTTCCACTGGATGTCATCGACGCTCCAATGCAATGCCAGCGCCTTGCCATCCGTGCGCAACTGGCCCCTGGAGGGCGCGATGCGCATGGTGTGACCATTGCCGCTGGAGTTGAGTTCGGGCAAAGCCATGTCGGTACTGACAGCGCCGCTGTAGCCCAGCGTACCGCTGCCCGTCAACTGCGCGGCACTGCCAGACGGTGAGCCCGCAGGGGCCAGTGTCCAGCTGAACTGGTTGAGGCCCAGGTGGTTGGGAATGTGGCTGATCTGGTAGCGCAAACGCAGTGCCATCGGCCCTTGCGCGTTGTTCTGTGCGTTGTTCTGTGCGTTGTTCTGCCCCGCGTCTTGCGCGCAGGCAGAGCGCAGCTGCAGTTCGGCCGTACCGCTGGACGACAACCAGCCGGCCTGGTGTGCCACCTGGCGCAACGCCCAGCGTGCGTCATCGGGCCGCGCGGCCCAGGATTGGATCAGCGCATCGGCTTCACGCGATGTGTACCAGGGCAGCGCCAGCGCCGCAGTGGCCAGCACGATGGCGAGCAGGCCAAGGCTAATTTTCAGGGCTTTGTTCACAGACAGCTTTCCAGGGCCGTGCAACGCGCGCAGCCCCTGGGGCAGAATTATCGGCTCAGCGAAAGTCGCGGCTGTCGGCACTCAGATCGCCCAAGAGCGGCGTCATGTCCACCAGGCGCTTGGCGATCAAGTGGCGCACCTGGCCGCCGTGGTCTGCATCGCGCTGCCACACACCGTAGACCGCCAAGAGGCGAGCGCGGTACAGGGCATCGCGAAACGCTTCCTTGACAGCTTTCCAGACAATCACATTGACGCTGCCGCTCTCGTCCTCGAGGGTGACAAACACCACGCCCTTGGCCGTTTGCGGCTGCTGGCGCATGGTGACGATGCCGCAGGCACGCACCAAGCGGCCATGCGGCAAATCGCGCATTTGCGCAGCACTGAGCAGCTTTTGCGCGCTGAGCTGCCCGCGCAAAAACGCCATGGGATGGCTGCGCAAACTCAGGCCCGTGGCAGCGTAGTCAAACACCACTTCTTGCGCCTCGTGGGCGGCAGGCAGCACCAGCGCTTCTTCTGCCACCGGCACACCGCGAAACAGCGCAGGCGCGGCATGCAGGGCCGATGCGTCCCACACCTGCTGTCGGCGGTGGCCGCTCAGGCTGTGCAAGGCGTCCGCACTGGCCAACGCCTTGAGGTCGGCTGCATCCAAGGCACAGCGGTGCGCCAGGTTGTGCGTGCTCTCAAACCGCGTACGCAAGCGCTCGGTCGCGATGCGCTGCGCAACCTCTTGGCGCAGGCCGCTCACCATGCACAAGCCCAGGCGAATGGCCGGTTGGGGCTGGTGCGAAGGCGATGGCAGCGCATGGGCGGGGGGCTCCAGCGTGCAGTCCCAGTCGCTGTGGTTGACGTCGAGCGGCAAGACTTCGATGCCATGGCGGCGCGCGTCCTGAACGAGTTGGCTGGGGCCATAAAAGCCCAGGGGCTGGCTGTTGAGCATGGCAGCCAAAAAGCAAGCGGGTTCATGGCGCTTGAGCCAGCAGCTCACGTACACCAGCAGCGCAAAACTGGCGGCGTGGCTCTCAGGAAAGCCGTATTCGCCAAAGCCTTCGATTTGCTTGAACAGGCCATCGGCAAATTCCTGCGTGTAGCCGTTGGCCACCATGGCGCCCACCAGACGGTCGTAAAAATGCTGCACGCCGCCCTTGCGTTTCCAGGCGGCCATAGAGCGGCGCAGGCTGTCGGCCTCGCCGCCGCTGAAGTGGGCCGCCGCCATGGCGATTTGCATCACCTGCTCCTGAAAAATCGGCACGCCCAAAGTGCGTTTGAGCACTTCCTCGAGTGCCGGGCTGGCGTAGCGCACCGCCTGCGGGTTGGCGCGCGCTTGCAAATAAGGATGCACCATGCCACCTTGGATAGGCCCGGGGCGCACGATGGCCACTTGCACCACCAGGTCGTAAAAACAACGGGGCTTGAGGCGCGGCAACATGCTCATTTGTGCGCGGCTCTCGATTTGAAACACGCCCACCGTGTCGGCCTGGCACACCATGTCGTAGGTGGCCGGGTCTTCGGCCGGAATGTCTTGCATGCGCAGGGGCACGCCGCGCCACTGGCCCACCAGATCGAGGCAGCGGTGAATGGCACTGAGCATGCCCAGCGCCAGCACATCCACTTTCAGCAAACCCACCGCGTCCAGGTCGTCCTTGTCCCACTGGATGATGCTGCGCTCCGGCATGGCCGCGTTTTCCACCGGCACGAGGCGGGTCAACGGCCCCTGCGTGAGCACAAAGCCCCCCACATGCTGGCTCAGGTGGCGCGGATGGCGTTGCAGTTGCGTGGCCAAATCCATCCAAAGTTGCAGGCGGCGGGGGGGTGGAATAGCGACCTCACTCTCCAAGCTGGGAGGGAGGGTGGCAGAGCGTTCAGCGTAGGTAAAGGAGGAGCCCGCGGAGCGGGCGGGGGACACGGAGCTGAGCGCTTTGCCACCCTGCCTCCCAGCCTGCTCAAGCGT
>CANBQX010000209.1 GCA_947371775.1 Comamonadaceae bacterium | reverse complement strand
TGTCACCTGCAAAGACCCCGACGACCAGCAATTCATCGACCTGGCAGTGGCCCACCGCGCCACCCTGCTGAGCAAAGACCACGCCGTGCTGTGCATGGCCAAGCGCATGGCGGCGCTGGGGGTGCCTTATGTGGGCGTGGTGTGGGGTGGGTCTTAGACGGGTGAGAAGACCGCCAACGCCAACTGGGCAGGCGAATAAACCGTCACCCCTTCAAATGTTTTGCCGTAGCCTGTACCGAAATGGGTGCGGTCACCGGTGACCAAGGCCTCGCACTTGAGCGCTATGGCTGCCATAAGCACGGGCCTGTCTTTGGCGGGTAGCCACTGAACGGAGGCTTGTGAGACGGATTGGAACTGCACTGCATGCACCTCCAGCTGGTCAAGCAAGGCCTTCAAGTAGTCTGTCGCCTCGCGGCTCGCTTTGGCCGCCACATTGCGGCGTGCTTCTTCGGCCACATATTCGTCGGCCACCAGGCTGTGCCCCAACTCATGCAGAGCGACCACCAACTGGCGTACGGCCCCACTGGACCGGGCCGCTGAAAACAGCACGTTGGCGTCCAGAAAAATACGCATGGGCGCTGGCTTGATTTAACCCGGCGTTTTGAGCTGGGGTAGCACGGCAGCCAACTCGGCCTCGGCTTCGTCGAACTCCTGCACTCGCTCGGGGGTGTAAAGCTCCAGCGGCAAGGTGACCGCAGGTCGCAGCAACAGGCCCTGCGCGGTGGTCTCGGCGATCAGCAGGTCGTCGGCCTTCAGACCCATGGCTTGGCGCAGTTTGGCAGGCAGGGTGACCACGCCCCGGCTGTTAATCGTGAGAGTTGCTTGCATGACAACAGTTTAACTGAATTACTGCAATACTGCAAAAATTTATGCATTGTGAAGTTTCTAGACCTAAAGAAAAAGGCCTGAAGCAGCAAAGCTTCAGGCCTTCGACGAGCGGTAAAAACCGGGTGGTTTTAGAACGGAATATCGTCGTCCATGTCGTCAAAGCCGCTGGCCGGGCGTGGTGCCGGGGCCTGGCGGGCGGGGGCGGCTTGGGGTGCGCGTGCGGGGGGTGCCATGCGGCGAGGGGCCGGGGCGCTGCCGCCGTCGTCGGAGTCGCTGGGGCCGCCCATGCCTTCACGCCCGCCCAGGAGTTGGAGTTCGGTGGCGACGATGTCCACCGTGTTTTTTTCCACGCCGGACTGGTCGGTGTATTTGCCGTACTTCAGGCGGCCTTCGACATAGATGGGGCGGCCTTTCTTGACGTATTCACCAGCGATTTCGGCCAGGCGGTCGTAAAAAGTGACGCGGTGCCACTGGGTGTCTTCAATGGTTTCGCCGGTATTTTTGTCTTTGCGGCGGCTGCTGGTGGCCACACTGATGTTGGCCACCGCCTGGCCCGAGGGCAGGTAACGGATTTCGGGGTCGCGGCCACAGTTGCCGACGAGGATGACTTTGTTTACGGATGCCATAGCGTTCTCCAATTGGGTGCTTGCATTATTACTTACGCCATGGGCCAGGCCACTGCCAGCCACAGCACCATCAGGGCGGCGCAGCTGGCAAACAAGCCGCCTGCGCCGTAGTGGCCCAGCACCCAGCCGCCCATGGCGCCTCCGGCAAAAAAGCCCAAAGACTGCAGCGTGTTGTAGACCCCCAGCGCCGCACCTCGGCTGTGGGCCGGTGCCAGGCGCGAAGCCATGCTGGGCTGGCTGGCTTCCAAAATATTGAAGCCACAAAAAAAGGCCAGCATCAACACCGCCAGCATGGCCAGCGTGGGGGCGTGGGTGGCGTTGTAGAGCAGCCCGAGTTGCACCAGGGCAATGACGCCGATGGCGCTCAAAAACACGGCACGCAAGTAGCCACGCTTTTCCAGCGGAAACAGCGTGGCACCCATCACCACAAAGGAGCCCATCACGGCAGGCAGGTACACCTGCCAGTGCGCGCTTTTGTCCAAGCCCGCCTGCACCAGCATGGCGGGCACGGCCATCCACATGGCAAATTGCACGGCATGCAAAATAAACGCGCCCAGGTCCAGGCGCAGCAAAGCGGCGTCGCGCAGCACCAAGGCCAAACCCTCGCGCCCCGGCGCGGCATGCACCACCGGCTCAGGCGGCACCCACCACAGCACCACCGCAATGCCCGCGCTGGCAAGCACACCGGTGATAAGGAACAAGCCCTGCAAGCCCACCTGTGCATTGAGCAGCGGCGACAGCACCAGCGAGAGCGCAAACACCAGGCTGATACTGGCGCCCACCAGCGCCATGGCCTTGGTGCGCACGCTGTCACGCGTTTGGTCGGCAATCAGCGCCGTGACGGCGGCCGAGATAGCGCCCGCGCCCTGCACCGAGCGCCCCACTGCCAGCCAGCCCAGCGTGGGAGCCCAGGCCGCCACCATGCTCCCCAGCGCAAAAATCGCCAGACCCAGCACCATCACCCGCTTGCGGCCAAACCGGTCGGAGGCCATGCCAAAGGGAATTTGCAAGATGCCCTGGGTCAGGCCATAAATCCCCATGGCCAGGCCGACCAGTTGCACGTCGTCGCCACCGGGTAGCTTGCGTGCCTCTAGGGCAAACACCGGCAGCACCAAAAACAGACCCAGCATGCGCAGGGCAAAAATCGAAGACAAGGAGAAGGTGGCCCGCCGCTCCAAGGGCAGCATGGTCGCTTTGGCCTCGGGCGCAGAGGCAGGGGAATTCGGGGACAAGGAAGGCAATCAAAAGTAGCGAAGAAGAGGATTGTGGCGCACGTTTTGCCACCATTGGCGATAATCAGCGGTTTTGCCCGACGCGCACGCTGTGAACACTCCCCACACTCCCTTTGACCTGGCTGGCGAACTCAATGAGCCTGCCAGCACCTACCTGGGTGCCGCATTGCGCCAAAACCTGATCAGTGTGCGCGGGGCACGCACGCACAACCTCAAAAACATCGACCTCGACATTCCGCGCAACCAGCTGGTGGTGATTACCGGCTTGAGCGGATCGGGCAAGTCCAGCCTGGCGTTTGACACGCTGTATGCCGAGGGCCAGCGCCGCTATGTAGAAAGCCTGTCCACCTACGCGCGCCAGTTTTTGCAGCTGATGGACAAGCCCGATGTGGACCTGATTGAAGGCCTCTCGCCGGCCATTTCGATCGAGCAAAAAGCCACCAGCCACAACCCGCGCTCGACCGTGGGCACGGTGACCGAGATCCACGACTACCTGCGCCTTCTGTTTGCCCGCGCTGGCACGCCCTACTGCCCCGAGCACGGCCAGGCACTGCAATCGCAAACCGTGAGCCAGATGGTGGACGCCGTGCTGGCCATGCCCGAGGGCACGCGCTTGATGATCGTGGCCCCGGTAGCGCGTGAGAAAAAAGGCGAGTTTGTGGAGCTGTTTGCCCAAATGCAGGCGCAAGGCTATGTGCGCTTTCGCATCAACGGCCAGGTGTTTGAGTTTGACGAACTGCCCACGCTCAAGAAAAACGAGAAGCACGACATTGACGTGGTGATTGACCGCATCAAGGTGCGCGCACCCGTGGCCGCTGACAGCAGCGACGGCAGCGGCACACCCGACCCCGAGCGCGCGCAGTACGACGCGCTCAAGCAGCGCCTGGCAGAG
>CANBQX010000208.1 GCA_947371775.1 Comamonadaceae bacterium | reverse complement strand
ACCCCATTTCAAGGACAAGACCATGGATTTCGATTTTTCTGACGACCAAGAACAATTGCGCGACGCAGTGCGCAAATGGGTGGACAAGGGCTACAGCTTTGACCGCCGCCGCGCCACCGAAAAAGCCGGCGGCTTTGACCGCGCTGCCTGGAACGAACTGGCCGAACTCGGCCTGTGCGGCCTGTATGTGCCAGAAGACGACGGCGGCCTGGGCATGGGCCCGACCGAAGGCATGGTGGTGATGGAAGAGCTGGGGCGCGGCATTGTGCTCGAGCCGCTCAACCAGGCGCTGATCGCTGGTGCCATCGTCGCCAACTACGCCGACGCCGCCACCAAAGCCGCCTGGCTGCCCCGCATCAGCAGCGGCGAAGCGCTGGTTGTGCTGGCCTACCAGGAGCAAGGCGCGCGCTATGCGCTCAACGCCTGCAAAGCCACGGCCCAAGCGGCCAATGGGGGCTACCAAGTGCAAGGCCACAAGAGCGTGGTACCCGTGGGCGACCAGGCGGACGCCTTTTTGGTGCCCGCACAATTCAACGGCAAAACCGCCCTCTTCCTGGTCGAGCGCAGCGCCTCTGGCGTGAGCTGCCGTGGCTACGGCACCCAAGACGGCGGCCGCGCTGCTGAAGTGCAGCTGGACCACGCCGCTGCCACCCTGGTCACGCTGGACGGCCAAACCGCCCTGGAGCACGCCGTGGACATCGGCATTGCCGCCACCTGCGCTGAGGCCGTGGGCGTGATGGACAAGGCCATGACGATCACCGCCGAGTACCTGACCACGCGCAAGCAATTTGGCGCCGTGATCGGCAGCTTCCAAGCCCTGCGCCACCGCGCTGCGGACATGAAGATGCAGTTGGAACTGGCCCGCTCCATGAGCTACTACGCCAGCCTCAAGCTCAACGCGCCCACCGCCGAGCGCCGCGCTGCCATGGCCCGCGCCAAGTACCAGTTGGGCAGCTCCATGCGCTTTGTCGGCCAGCAAGCGGTGCAGTTGCACGGCGGCATTGGCGTGACGAATGAATACATCGTCAGCCACTACTTCAAGAAATTGACCCAGCTGGAAATGACCTTCGGCGACAGCCTGCACCACTTGGGTGAAGTGTCTGCCTGCATGGAGGACAAGGCGGGGGTGTTTGCTTAAAGCGACGCGGATTCGTCGCCATTAAAAAAGCCCCTCGATGAGGGGCTTTTTTTGTTTTCAAAAGGTCCGACGGTGTGGCCCGGATAACGGCTTATTGCAGCATTTCAAACGCCGCATTGGCCGAGAGGTGAATGCGCCCGCGCATGGTCTGCCAAAAATCGGTGGCTAGCATCCGGTCTTGCAGGGGCCCCTTTATTTCGGCCAAATGCAAAGTCACGCCTCGTCCCCGAAAATCTTGTTCGATTTCGGCCAATTTTTCCAGCGCTGACAGGTCGATGCGGTTGACCGCGCTCATGATCAACACCACGTCATGCAACTCTGGCGCCTTGGTGACCTCGGCCAACAAACGCGACTCGATGGCCAGCAGGTTGCCAAAAAACATACTCTCATCGATGCGCAAAAACAGCACGCCCGGCAGAGTTTCCACACCGTGGCGGTCCATATTTCGAAAGTGTTCGGTGTGTCCAATGCGCCCCACCACCGCAATATGGGGCGTGCTGGCGCGGTACAAAAACGTCAGCAAACCCAAGCCGATGCCCAATGCAATTCCAGGCGCGAGCCCCAGCACCAGCACGCCAAGCGCTGTGCCCATAAACGCCCCGGCGTCGGCCCGGTCATAGACCCAGGCCCTGCGGACTTCGGTCTGGTCCACCATGCTGATGGCCGCCACACTGATGCTGCCAGCCAACACGGCCAGTGGAATTCGCTCCAGCCAGCTGGGCCCGACCAAGACAATGGCTAGCATGCCAAGACCCGCCACGATGCTGGCCAAAGGGGTTTGCGCTCCCGCTGCAAGATTGACCGCAGACCGCGTCACACCACCGCCCACAGGCATCCCTCCAAACACCGATGCCGCCACGTTGGAAAGCCCCAAGCCCACCAGCTCGCGGTTGGCGTCCACCTTCTCGCGCCGTTTCAGGGCCAATGACTGCGCCATGGCGATGTTTTGCGCCATGCCAATCAAGGCCAGCAGCAGTGCAGGAATCAAGAGCGTGGCCGATTCGGACAGGTCAATCGCACCCCAAGATATCTCGGGCAAGCCGCCTTGAATCTTGCCAATCACCTTGACCTGGTAGCGCGCGTCAAGCTCCCACACAAAGACGGCGAAAGTGCTCATCAACACTATCAGCAAGGGAACCAAGCGCACCAGCAGTGCCGATGTTTGTGCCGCAACACCACGGCTGATGAGCATGGGTGCCAAGCCATTGCTGGACAATAAAAGCAACACCATCGTCAGCCCACCAAGAAGCAGGGCAGCACTATTGAGATGCTGCAACTGGCTCGCGACCGAGGCCAACTTCGCCCAGGTCGAGACCCCGGCCGCAGGCACATCGAGCAGCAAGGGAATTTGGTTCAGCATGATCAAAACCGCCGAGCCTGCGATGAAGCCGCTGATCACGGGGCGGCTGAGCAGGCTGGCCAAAAAGCCCATGCGCAACATCCCGAAAGCAAAGACCAGCGCGCCCGACAGCAGCGCCAGCGTTGCCGCCATCTCCAGGTAGTGCGGGGTTCCGGCTTGCGCCAAGGGATGGAGCACCGAGTACGTCATCATGGCGGTGATGGCGGCCGGGCCCACCGCCTGCGTCATGCTGCTGCCCACCCATGCATATACCAGGGCGGGCAGGATGCTGGCATACAGCCCCATTTGGGGTGGCAGGCCCGCCAACAAGGCATACGCCAGGCTTTGGGGCAAGACCAATATTGTGACCACCAGGCCCGCAACCACGTCCGCACTGAGGTGCTGCCGGGGATAAGCCCTGAGCCATTGGGGCAGTAGACGGTCGATGGAAATCACGTTTTCCTTATGCGCTTATTACCAGTGGGCGGTATTTTGACCTGCTTAAGCCCATCCACTATCGAAGCACTGACCATGACCCTCAAGATGGGCTTTTTGTATTTGGCGGAAACGGATGGATTCGAACCCTCGGCCACTTCGACCACGCAGCGCATTTCTTGGGCTTTACGACGGCTTCAAGACTTCTGGAATATCACGCGAACCCTGCAATACGCGCACGATGGTGACCTGCTCTGCCGCTGACTCAAAAAAGATCACATAGTTGCCATGCGCGCATGAGCGCAGGCCGTCAGACAGTTCCGGTCGGCGGCGGTAGCCCTCGGGGTTACGACAAATCTTTTCGCAATGCGCTCGTAACTCTGCCAAGAAACTTGCCGCACGAATGGGATTGTCTTGTGCAATGTAGTCGCCAATCTCCTCGAGATCGAGCGCCGCCAAGGGCGTTATGAGCAACTGCATGTTCAAGCTTTGCGGGTCGCCTGCTGTGCGTATTTCGCTTGTAGTCGATCGAACACTGGTTCAGCGGCAATGGCTGCGCCACTGGCCTTGCCTGCTGCAACGTCAGTTCTCAGCGCTTGGAGTTGGATGGCCTGTAGACGCTCGGTGTCCTCCAGCAAGCGCAGCCCAGCGCGGACCACTTCACTGACATTGTTGTA
>CANBQX010000207.1 GCA_947371775.1 Comamonadaceae bacterium | reverse complement strand
CGGGCAGTCGCCGCCTGCATGTCGGCTTCAATGGCCTGCACCAGGGCCTGCGCCGTACCCACGCCCAGCATCTGACCCAGCGTCAGAAGCACGCGTTCGGCGTTGGCGGAGTCTTTGGGTTCCAGCGCCATCACCCGCAAGCCCAAGGCCCGCAAGCGCTCGGTGCCCGGTGCAGAGCTGGCCACCAACACCAGATCGGGGCGCAGCGCAACGATGGCTTCAATGTTCGGATCCAGCCCACCACCCACATTGGGCAGATTGCGCACGCTCGGCGGATAGTCGGAGTACCGGTCCACCCCCACCAATTTGGCGCACTGCCCCAAAGCGCAGACCGACTCGGTGAGCGATGGCAGCAGGCTAACGATGCGCTGAGGCACCGGCAGCAATGCAACGGCGCTGCCCCGGTCGTCGAGCAGGGTGGGGCTGGCGTGGACATTCGCCATCAGCAGGCAAGCTGCCGCGCACATCCAGCCACGCAGTACCTTCATCGCAAATACCGTCAGAACGTCAGCCGCACCGAGGCAGTCACCGTCCGGCCCGCTTCGGGGTAAATGGCTGCAGGCGCGCCGTTGGTGCACGTTTGGGCCACGCTGTAGTACTTCGCGTCGGTCAGATTGGCTACCGTGAGCGCCAACTCTGCATTGCGAATCTGGTAGCCATAGCGCACGTCGGCCGTCGCATAAGAGGGCATAGAACAGTCGTTGGCAAAGGTCGGATATTGCGTGTCGACCCATTTCACGGTACCGGACACGGCATGCCCAGCCGCCGGTCGCCAATCACCGCCCAATGCCAGGGTCTTGGTGGGTGCAAGCGGAACACTCTTGCCGGCGTAACTACCTTCAACAAACATCGCTTCCCGCAGCGCACCTGCGACGCGAATATCGAGTGACGGCGAGATCGACTGCTTGCCTTCAAGCTCCAGACCCTGTCGGCGAGTTCTATCAAAATTGACGTTGGCGCCGATGCCATTCCAGCTCAATGGGTTGACCACCACGGGGTCATAGCCGATTTCGCCGGTCAAACTGCTGCGGTAGTAGCGGCCATCGACCGCTGTGCCAGCCTGCTTCCACCGCGCACCGATTTCCACATCGTGCGACGTTTGCGCCACGAGGACCGAGCCTTGCAGCGGGGCGCTCAAATCGTCCGCTGTTGGCTGACGAAAGCTCTGACCTACCCGCGCATACACCGTGGCATACACAGCCACTGTTTGACTCAGTCCCAGATCCCAAGCGGGTTGCGTATCGTCCAAGCTGGCCGACGCGACTTCGCTGCTGCGCTGAACGCGCTCGGTTCGAAGACCTGCCGAGATCCGGGTTCCGGTGGACGGCACGCTCATGTCATTTTTGAGGTAGTAGGCCAGCGCATGGGATTTTGAGACATCGCCGTAATAGCCGTAAGTGGTTTTTTTCCAGTCCGCCAAGTCGCTGCCAAATACCAAGGTATTCACCCACGCTCCTGCGTTGTACCGGTTGCGTGCACGCACCGAGGCATTCGACATCGATACATCGGAATCCAATGTGTAGTCATCGGCAATGTAGGCCGAAGTGGACGCGCGCTGGAGCTGGTTTGTGTCAGCCTCAATTTGCCAGTCCCTCAACGTCAGGACGCCAAACAAGCCGGAACTGGAGTTCTTGACCGTAGCGAAGTCATCGGGTTTCAATGTTTGGCGCGCATTGTCCTGGTACTGCTGTGCGCTCAGTGATCCGGGCAAGCCACTGCGCAAGTCGCTATTCGCAGCACGCACTCCTAACCTAAGCACATCGTTGCTCCATTGGGCTGTAGCGGCCAACTTGTGGGCATTGGATGTCAGGTTGTCACGGTGACCGCTGCTTTGTACGTCGCTTGCAGCCACATCGACGGCAAAACCATCCACTGCCAGGATCGCATTGGCCCGCAAATCGCGCAATCCGTTGCTGCCTGTGGCGCCATACATACTGGCCGCATTGACCTGTGGCAGGCCCCTTCCGGCTTTGGTCGTCACGACGATCGCACCCGCTGTAGCACTCTCGCCATACAACACCGCACCGGAACCGCGCAAGATTTCAATTTGGTACACCGAGTCAATAGCGATCTGCGACAAATCAGGGGTAGTGCCTTGCGGCTCGTTCAAGCGCATGCCGTCCACAATGACTACTTGATTGCTGCTGGCGGTGTCGCCAAAACCACGTAGGTCCAGGGTGTAGTTGTTGCCGCCCGACAAGTCCAAACGGCCGGGTACACCGAGAAGCTTCATGATCGCTTCGTTGACCGTGGTCGCGCCGGAGGCCTCAATCTCGGCCGCAGTGATGACGCTCACACCAAAGGGTAGCGATGCGGCGGATTCCGGAAAGCGACTGGCAGTCACCACCACCTGCTGCAGCTCAGCAGGGTTGTCCGCCGACTGCGCAAAAGCAATAGTTGAAGAAAAAGCCGCAGAAAGGGCGAGAGGAAGCGCAGCGAAGCGCAGGTGAGCAATACCAGTTTTCATAGGAAAAAGACCATCAACTAAACCCTCACCGTCTTCCCCGACAGTGCATGGGCGTCACAGCTACGCGCTAACGCGCAACCACTGTGTTGGCCGGTATCCGGGCTGGTGGAAACTACCTCTGTCGCCTTCCCAAGTGCTTGTTCAAGGCGCTCAGTGGCTGATGTGACAGAAGCGGAGCCAGATGGCTCGTCCACTTACCGTTGCGGGGGCAGCGCAGGTTAGGTTCGTCTGTTGCACAGCGTCACCCTCCTGCTTCCCGTTGAACTGCATCGTGTGAACCACGCTGCGAGCACCAACGTGCTTATTTTACGGCCGGGCTGCTGTAAGAAAGGCGCATGGCTGCGACCTACAATGTCGCGCTATGCAGCCCCAGTCCCCCACCGAGCAAATCGCCGAGCGCGTCGAGCGCTTGCTGGTGCGATACGAAGAACTCCAGCGCACCAACGCCCTGCTGAGCAGCCAGGTGCAGACACTCACCACCGAGCGGGACTCCTTCAAGTCGCGCTTGGGCGCTGCCCGCGCGCGCATCGACGCCCTGCTCGATCGTTTGCCCAAGCAAGCCGAGTCCGACGCCGCGAACACCGAATCTCCATCCACCCCCAGCGCACCATGAAACAACTCGATGTCCAGATCATGGGACAAAACTACCTGCTCGGCTGCCCCGACGGTGGCGAAGCCAAGCTGACTCAGGCCGTGCAGCGTGTGGACGCCGCTATGTGCAAGATCCGCGACGCGGGCAAGGTGCGGGCGCGTGACCGCATTGCGGTACTGGCAGCACTCAATCTGGCGTTTGAAGTGGCAGAGGCAGAACCCCTGCCCACCAGCACCTCGCTGGACCCCCTGCCCGCACTGACCCTGGACCGCCGCCAGGACGACAAGCTGCTGGAGCCCCTGATCAACCGCCTGGACAAAGTGCTGGCGCGCGACGGCCTGCTGTTTTAGGCCCTGCCAGGGTAGCGTCTATTGGCGCAGGCCTACAATCCAAAGCGTCTGCGGTGCTCGCCGGGCTTTATATTTCCTTGAACCTATGCTCTATGAGCCAGGGCTTGGAACATCGCCACCGCAAGCGTGACCGTCTCGCGTTAGACGGACCCAATGCGTGGCTGACCTTGCCCACCTGAACCCCGGTTCAGGATG
>CANBQX010000206.1 GCA_947371775.1 Comamonadaceae bacterium | reverse complement strand
GCCCTGCTCCCGCCCAAATGGCGCGCCACCTCCGCCTGGCAGCACGGCACCAGGGCAAAGGCCCGGGCGCGCTTGGCCAGTCCAAAGGCAATGGCGTCGTCGGTGGCGGTGTCGCAAGCGTGCAGTGCCGTGACCAGATCAATTTGCGGGGGCAACAAAGCGGACGTGGTGGACTCGGCCACGCTCAGGTTCAAAAATTCCATGCGCGCAAAGCCCAAACGATGCGCCAATTGCTGCGATTTCTCCACCAGTTCTGCGCGGGTCTCAATGCCGAAAATGCGTCCCTGATCAAGCCCTTTGAAGAACAGGTCGTACAGAATGAACCCCAGGTAAGACTTGCCTGCACCGTGGTCGGCCACGGTCAGTTCTGAAGGCACTGCACCACCAGTCCCTGCGCGCTCAGGTAATTCCAACAACAGCTTTTCAATGAATTGGTACAGGTGAAGCACCTGCTTGAGCTTGCGCCTGGAGTCCTGGTTCAGCCGCCCGTCGTGCGTGAGGATGTGCAGCTCCTTGAGCAGCTCCACCGACTGCCCGGTACGGATCGCATCGCGCACGTCCTCGCGCAGCGCGTCTGAGGTTTTGGGCAGGTCGCGCTGAGGTTTTTGGGAAGCCGCTTTGCGGCTATGTACTTTGCTCATGGCACATTGTCGCGTGCGGGGCCGACGCCAAGCGCCCGCCAACCGTCGACGCCCAGTGTGCGCAAGGTTTGCACATTTTTCTCAAAGATGAGCGAGGCATCGGGAAAGGCTTGAACCGCGCGGTCAATGCTGGCCTCACGCAGCAGATGCAAGATGGGATAAGGCGCACGGTTGGTGTAGTGGCTGACATCGTCTGTCGGCGCATCGGCAAACTGAAACTGCGGATGAAAGCTGGCAATTTGGTATTCGCCGTCCAGGCGCATTTTGCGCAACAGACGGTCTGCCCTGTCCAGGAAGTCGTTGAAATCTAAAAAATCAGGGAAGGCGTGCGGAGCGATCAGCAAGGTGGTGTCGCGCTGCGCTGGATCCGATGCGTGCAGCGCCTGCAATTCAGTTTTCAAGTCGGCCAGCAGGTCGTGGGCATCGGTGGCCTGACTCACCACGTAATGCACCTGGCCCTTGGTCTGCACCGCCTTGGCGAAGGGGCACAGGTTCAGGCCAATCACGGCGCGATCCACCCAGCGCCGGGTGGCCTCGATCGCGGCGTCAAACGATAAGCGCGGCGTGGTCATGGCAGCAGGCGCAATCCCGTCAGGCGCTCGTGCTCACGCGCAGCGAAGCGGTCGGTCATCCCTGCAATGTAGTCGGCGACCCGGCGCGGCAAATCCAGCTCTGAGAGTGCAGACGTACGTTGCGATGGCCCACCTTGCATGGCCTGCGGATCCCGTGTATACGCCTCGAACAAGCCGTGCACCACCTGCTTGGCACGCTCCATCGTGTCCACCACTTGCGGGTGGCGATAGAGCGCATTGAACAAAAATGTTTTGAGGGTTTGGGTGGCGGACCGCATCTCGGTGCTGAATTGAAGCAGTTCAGGACACTGCCGAACAGCGTGCACGTCGGAGGGCTGGTGCTGTTCGATTGCTTTTTGTGTTGCGCCAATCACGTCGTAAACCTGATCGCTGAGCATCAGGCGAATGGATTCGTACAACCATCGGCGGGCATTGTGCGGCTCGGCGAGCTGGGGGTGATCGTCTAAGGCCTGGCTTGCATAGCGGTCGAACAAAGACACTTCGCGCACTTGGTCAAAGGTGATCAGGCCGGAACGCACGCCATCGTCGATGTCATGGGCGTTGTAGGCGATCTCATCGGCCAGGTTGCACAGCTGCGCCTCCAGACTGGGCTGATGGCGCAGCACAAAGCGCGCGCCCACACCACCTTGGCCGTCGGCGTACACGGGCTCTGTGCGCTCCAAGGCTTCGGCATTGCGGCGCGAGCAGTGTTTCAAAATGCCCTCACGGGTTTCAAAGCACAGGTTCAGGCCGTCGTAATCGGGGTAGCGTTCTTCCAAATGGTCTACCACCCGCAGGCTTTGCAAGTTGTGTTCAAAGCCACCAAACTCGGCCATACAGGCGTGCAAGGCGTCCTGTCCCGCGTGGCCAAAGGGCGTGTGGCCCAGGTCATGGGCCAGTGCAATGGCTTCGACCAAGTCTTCATTGAGACGCAGCGAGCGGGCCATGGAGCGCCCGAGCTGGGCTACCTCCAAAGAGTGCGTCAGCCGCGTACGAAACAAATCGCCCTCGTGGTTCAAAAAAACCTGGGTTTTATAGACCAGGCGGCGGAACGCCGTGCAGTGCACGATGCGGTCGCGATCGCGCTGAAACTCGGTACGGGTGGGTGCCGGACTTTGCGCAAACCGCCGGCCACGCGAACGCGCCGGGTCGCTGGCGTAGGGAGCGAGCATCAGGCCTGCGTGCTGCAGCACGCGTCAATCACCTGACGGACCAAGACATCGGGCGCACCACGGACGCAGGCTTTGCCCGGACCATCAATCAGCACAAAACGGATGTCACCGCCCTCGGCCTTTTTGTCGACCCGCATCAGATCTAGATAGCGTCCAGCATTGTCGTGCGCGTCCAGCACAGGGCCAACCGTCGGCAGGCCTGCGCCTTGAACCAGGCGGGTCAATCGCGCTACGAAGGCTGTATCCACCAAGCCTAGGCGCTGCGACAGGTGCGCAGCCATGACCATGCCACAGCCCACCGCCTCGCCGTGCAGCCATTGGCCGTAGCCCATACCGGCTTCGATCGCGTGACCAAAGGTGTGACCAAAATTCAAGATGGCCCGCAGCCCGCCCTCGCGCTCGTCCTGCGCCACCACATGGGCTTTGATCTCGCAGCTGCGGCGCACTGCATGCGCGAGTGCGCTCAGGTCGTGGGTGCGCAGGGCACCCAAATGGCCTTCCAACCAGTCCAAAAACGCCATGTCGGCAATCGGCCCGTATTTGATGATTTCTGCCAATCCGGCGCTCACCTCTCGGCTGGGCAGCGTGTGCAGGGTGGACAAGTCGCACACCACGCGTTGCGGCTGGTAAAACGCGCCCACCATGTTTTTGCCCAGCGGGTGGTTGATGCCGGTCTTGCCACCCACGGACGAGTCCACTTGGGCCAGCAGGGTGGTGGGCACTTGCACAAATGGCACCCCACGCATATAGCTCGCTGCTGCAAAACCAGTCATGTCGCCCACCACACCGCCGCCCAGGGCAAACAACACGGTTTTGCGGTCACAGTGGTGCGCGAGCAGTGCGTCAAAAATCAAGTTCAGGGTTTGCCAGGTTTTGAACGCTTCGCCGTCAGGCAACACCACCAGATGCACGGCCGCATAGTGCGGCGCCAGCGCGGCCTGCAAGGTTGCGGCGTAGAGTGGTGCCACCGTGGTGTTGCTCACCACCAAGGCCGCAGATGCCTTGGGCAGTCCGGCAAAGGTGTCGGGATTGTCGATCAGGGGGGCGCCAATGGCGATGGCGTAACTGCGGTCTTGCAGGTCAATCGACACTGCTTGCGTGGAAATTTGGGCGCTCATAGCCCCTAGTTTAGAGGGGCGGCGCCGTCAAGCTCGAGCTGCATGACGATCATGTTGACCAAAGTCGCCACCGACGGGCGTCCGGTCTCGATCACAAAGTGTGCCGTTTGCCGGTACAAAGGGTC
>CANBQX010000205.1 GCA_947371775.1 Comamonadaceae bacterium | reverse complement strand
GGTCTTTGATACCAAAGCCAAATTGTCCAAGGCGCGCTATGACGTGCTGATGGGCAGCCTGCGTTTGCGCCAAGCCAGCGGCACCTTGGCCGAAGCCGACCTGCAGCCGGTCAACGCATTGCTCGCGAAATAGTCGCCAGCGCAGAGGCGCGGCTTAGGCGCCGGTCAGGCGCGCGCGGCCAACAAAGCCACAATGCGCGCGCAGCTGCGCAGCGCTGCACCGCGGTGGCGCAAAGCAAAGGCCAGCGCCGCGCTGCTCGCGGCCTCTAAAGCCTCGGCATGGGTCACCAGTTGCAGTGCCGTTGCAAGCGCATGGCCCATGTCCGGCACGGCGTAGGCCGCGTCCTCATCAAGCGCCAGCGCGGCCGCTTGCGAAAAATTAAAGGTGTGGGGCCCCATCACCACCGGGCAGCCGCAGGCTGCGGCCTCGATCAGGTTTTGTCCCCCCAGCGGCGCAAAGCTGCCACCCAAGAGCGCGAGATCCGACAGGCTGTAATAAATCGCCATCTCTCCCACGCTGTCGCCCAACCACACGTCGGCCGGCGCAAAAACCCAGCCGTCCTGGCTGCGGCGCGACACGGCGAACCCCGCCTGGTGGAACAAGGCGGCGACCTCGTCAAAACGCTGCGGATGGCGGGGCACCAGCAGCCATTGCACCGCATGCATCGCGTCGCGCGGGGCGGTGCGCAGTGCGTCCAGCAGCATCTGCTCTTCGCCTTCGCGCGAACTGGCAAACAGCACCACGGGTTTGCCCACGTCCTGGCGCAGCGCCAGGCCTTGGGCGCATTGTTCGGCGTTGGGCGCCGTGTCGAATTTCAGGTTACCCAAGGGCGACTGCACGGTGGCGCCCAACAAGCGCAGGCGGCGCGCATCGTCCTCGGTTTGCGGCCAGATGGCCGACAGACCGCGAAATGCGGGCACTGCCAACCACGCAAGGCGTTGCGACTGGCGCAGCGACTTGGCACTCAAGCGCGCATTGACCAGGTACAGAGGCACACCCGCTTCTCTGCAAGCACGCACCAGGTTGGGCCAGACTTCGGTTTCCATCAGCAGCCCTATGCGGGGTTGAAAGTGCTGCACAAAGCGGCGTGCGGCCTGTGGCGTGTCCCAGGGCTGCCACACCTGCACATCACCGTCTTGCAGCAGGCTGCGACCGGCCTCGCGTCCCGTCGCGGTACCGTGGGTGAGCAAGAGCCGCATGCCCGGCAACGCCTGGCGCAAATAGCCAATCAGCGAGGCCACCGCCCGGGTTTCACCGAGCGAGACGGCGTGGATCCAAATGAGTTCGCCGGGCGCAGGGGGCGCATCGGCGTAGACGCCAAAGCGTTGTTCGACGTCCAGCGCATACAGGGGCTCCTGCCGCGCGCGTTGCTGAAGCTTGCGGCGCAGCAAGGGCCGGGCCAGCACCATCAGGGCGCTGTACACAGCCAGTGCCCATCGCTCGAACCAAGCGCCCTCAGAATTCTGCATGGGAGTTGCGGGATGGAACATGGTCAGGCCGAAGGCTCGCGCATTGGCGACGGATGCTTGGCGGCATACACCGCTTGCACTTTTTTCCAGGCATCCCAAACGACTTCCACGCTTGGTGCAGCAGCGCCCCCCACGGCCACTTGGTAGTCGCAGCCCACCGGCCCGGCCCGCCAGGCACGCGCCTGGCTGAAAATTTGGACATGGGGCACATCCAGAGCCACGGCCATATGGCTCAAGCCCGAGTCCACACCCACCACACCGCTGCACAACGCCATGCGTTCAGCAACCTCGGCCAGTGTCAACGCGGGCCAGACGCGCGCTTGGGGGCCGAGCGCGTCTGCGATGCGCTGAACCCGTGCCAGCTCCAGTGCCCCCACTTGGGGCAGTTCCACGGTGTGTCCCTCGGCGATGAGTTGTTGGCCCAGCGCGATCCAATGGCTCTCTGGCCACTCGTTGTCAGCGCGGGTTGTGCCGTGCGCCAGTACCACGCCCCAACGCGCTTGGGCGGCAGCGGCAGCCGACCAGGCCATCAGTGGATAAACATTGGCGCCCTGCGCGCTGGTGCCCAACGCCTTGGCAGCCAACAGACGGTAGCGTGCCACCGCATGAATCCGCCGGGGCATGGGCACCGCGCGGTCCAGCAGCCAACGCACCGGCCATTCGTAAGAACACAGTTCGCTGGCGTTAGCGTAAGTCGCGCTAAAACCGCCCTTGGCCAGGCGCGCACTGCGGGCCACCAGAGCCGACTTGATGAGGCCTTGAAAATCAAGGACGGCGTCGTACTCCTGGGCCCGAAGCAGCTGGGTAAAGGCCGCACGTTCGGCTTTGGTGGGTGCAGAAAACCAGGACTTGCGCCAGCGCCGCTGCGCAATCGGCAGCACGCGCCGCACACCGCTCACCTCTTGCACCAGGGGTGCAAAGGCTTCTTCCACCACCCAGTCAATCTGGGCACGCGGAAAGGCCGCCAGGATGTCGTGCACCACCGGCATCGTCTGCACCACGTCGCCCAAGGACGACAACTTGACGATCAATATGCGCATTGCGCTTCAGTGTGCCGCCAGCGCAAACTGCGCGTCGGGTTTAACAGAGCGCAGCAGCGCCAGCATGGCGGCCTCAATGCGTTGCAGCGCCTCGGGCGTGTGGCCCTCAAAACGCAGCACCAGCACCGGCGTCGTGTTGGACGCGCGCACCAGGCCAAAACCATCGGGCCAGTCCACGCGCAATCCGTCAATGGTGTTGAGCACCGCGGGTGCAGCAAAGTCCGCCTTGGCCACCAATTGCGCGACCAAGGTATGCGGCTCGCCTTCTGCGCAGCCCACATTGAGTTCGGGGGTGGAAAAACTGCTGGGCAAGCTGTGCAAGAGCGCATTGGAGTCGGCCACTTTGCTCACGATCTCCAGCAAGCGGCAACCGGCATACGTGCCGTCGTCAAAGCCAAACCAGCGCTCTTTGAAAAAAATATGGCCGCTCATCTCGCCGCCCAGAGGCGAGTCCAGCTCGCGCATCTTGGCTTTGATCAGCGAATGGCCGGTTTTGAACATCAGCGGCACGCCGCCCGCCTGGGCAATGGCCGGGGCCAGGCGCTGCGAGCACTTCACGTCAAACACAATCGTGCCGCCCGGCACGCGCGACAGCACGTCCTGGGCGAACAGCATCATTTGCCGGTCGGGGTAGATATTGCTGCCGTCACGGGTGACGATGCCCAGGCGGTCGCCGTCGCCATCAAAGGCCAAGCCCAGCTCGGCATCGCTGCTTTGCAATGCGGCAATCAGATCGCGCAGGTTTTCGGGCTTGCTGGGGTCGGGATGGTGGTTGGGAAAGTTGCCGTCCACCTCGCTGAACAGCTCGGTCACTTCGCAGCCAATGGCACGCAAAATCGCCGGGGCCGAGGCACCTGCAACGCCGTTGCCACAGTCCACCACAATTTTGAGCGGCCGCGCCAGGCGAATGTCCTCTACGATGCGGGCCTGGTAGGCGGGCAACACATCCATGCTGCGCAAGGAGCCACCGGCTTGCAGCGTCCAGCTCTCGGCCTCCATCATGCTGCGCAGGGCTTGGATTTCTTCGCCGTAAATGGCCTTGCCGCCCATCACCATCTTGAAGCCGTTGTAGTCGCGCGGGTTGTGGCTGCCTGTGACCTGAATGCCGCTGCGGCACAAGGTGCATGCCGCAAAGTAGAGCATGGGGGTCGTCACCATGCCCACGTCAA
>CANBQX010000204.1 GCA_947371775.1 Comamonadaceae bacterium | reverse complement strand
GGCCAAACCTTGCTGCTCAACGGCAAGATGCTCACCGGGCGCGACGCCGCGCACAAACGCATTCAGACCCTGTTGGCCCAAGGCGAGCCCCTGCCCGTGGACTTTACGAACCGCGTGATTTACTACGTGGGCCCGGTGGACCCTGTGGGTGACGAAGTGGTCGGCCCTGCCGGCCCCACCACCGCAACCCGAATGGACGGCTTTACCGAAATGATGCTCGCGAAAACCGGCTTGATCTCCATGGTCGGCAAGGCCGAACGCGGCCCGGTGGCGATCGAGGCGATCAAGAAGCACCAGAGCGCTTACCTGATGGCCGTGGGCGGCGCTGCCTACCTGGTCAGCAAGGCCATCAAGCACGCCAAGGTGGTGGGCTTTGCGGACTTGGGTATGGAAGCGATTTACGAGTTTGATGTGGTGGACATGCCCGTCACCGTAGCGGTCGACTCCGGCGGCACCAGCGCCCACATCACCGGCCCGGCCGAGTGGCAAAAGCGCATTGCGACGGGTGAGTTCAAGAACATCGGCATCAAGTCGGTCTGAGCCTGCGGGCGGATGTCTGCCATGCAGCCCATAGGCGTTTTTGACAGCGGCGTCGGCGGCCTGAGCGTTTTAAAGGCCTTGCGCCAGACACTGCCGCACGCGCGGTTTGTCTACGTCTCCGACGCCGGCCATGCGCCCTATGGTGAACGCGATGTGCATCATGTGCTGGACCGCTCTGCCGCGATCGGCAGGCACCTGGTTGAAGAGCACGAGGTTCGAGCCTTGGTGGTGGCCTGCAATACCGCCACGGCCGCGGCGATCGCCACCCTGCGCGCCAACTACCCCACCCTGCCCATTGTGGGCGTAGAACCCGCACTCAAGCCCGCTGCTGCGCGCAGTCGCACGGGCGTGGTGGGCGTGCTGGCCACGCGCAGCACACTGGCCAGCGACAAATTTGCCGCGCTCTTGCAGGCGCAAGACCCCGAGGTGCGCTTTGTGCTGCAAGCCTGCGATGGTTTGGCTGCTGCCATTGAAAACGCCGACCCAGAAAAAATTCGTGCGCTTTGCGCGCGCTACACCACTGCGCTAGGGCCATTTGGCAATGCACCGGGGCAGATGGATACGGTGGTGCTGGGGTGCACCCACTACACATTTGCAGCCGATGTATTGGGGACTTTGGTGGGCCCGAATGTCATGCTGATGGATGCAGGCCTGCCAGTCGCACAACGCACAGCGAGCTTGCTGGCGCCCAGCGATGGCGATGGTTTGGCAACAGGCGCTGCGGCCCCATGGGTGGATTTATGGACGACCGGGGCGGCGAGCGCCTTGGAGCATGCTGCTGGCCGGTGGTTGCATGGCACGGGCGCTGCGCGACACGTGGAGATTGCTTGAGCTTGTTGGTTTGGCCTGTCCGACAGGAATCGAACCTGTGACCTACAGCTTAGAAGGCTGTTGCTCTATCCAACTGAGCTACGGACAGTCTGGTCGCCTATCTTAGAAACAAAAATGCCAAAGACAAGTCTTTGGCAATCAATGTGGTCGGGGCGAAAGGATTCGAACCTTCGACCCTCTGGTCCCAAACCAGATGCGCTACCAGGCTGCGCTACGCCCCGACAGCTCGTATTCTAACCGCCCGACAGCTGCCGCTAGACTGGGATGCAGCACTTCTTTCTTCCAATGCGCCCCTACACTGCGTTTCATGGCCCCACCTTCCCTGCTTTGGCTTGAACCCGACGCCCCATTTCCACCGGTGGAGCAGGCCTGGGGCGAGGATTCGGGTGCGCCAGGTTTGCTTGCGGCAGGCGGCGACTTGAATGCGGCGCGGCTGCGCGAGGCCTATGCCCACGGCATTTTCCCGTGGTTCAGCCCAGGCCAACCCGTGCTGTGGTGGAGCCCAGATCCGCGCATGGTGCTGCAGGTCGCCGAGTTCAAGCTGCACCGCTCTCTCAAAAAGACCTTGCGCCAATTTCTTCAGACACCAGGTTGCGAAATTCGCTTTGACACCGCATTTGAAGCAGTGATCCACCGCTGTGCGCAGGCTCCGCGCGAGGGGCAAAACGGCACCTGGATCGTGCCCGCCATGGTGCAGGCCTATTGCGATTTGCATGCCCAAGGCTTTGCACACAGTGTGGAGACCTGGGTGGATGGTCAGTTGGTGGCGGGTTTGTACTGCGTGTCCATTGGCAAGGCCGTGTTCGGTGAATCCATGTTCAGCGAGCGCACCGACGCTTCGAAAATTGCCCTGGCTGCCTTGGTGGCCTTTTGCCTGCGCCACGGCATGGCCCAGATCGATTGCCAGCAAAATACACGGCACTTGGCGTCAATGGGTGCGGCGCCTGTGCCGCGCGCGCAATTTGCCGCCGGCCTTGCGCAAGCATGCCAAGCACCAGCGCCGAAATGGCTTTATTCACCCGACGATTGGGATCTGCTTTTGAATGTGAAGCGCGCTGAATGACGAACCTCAAAGACCTCCCGCTGCAGGCGCTGCAGTTTTACTCTACGGCCCCTTATGCCTGCAGCTACTTGAGCGACCGCATGGCGCGCTCCCAAGTGGCCACGCCCAGCCATTTGATTGACAACGCCACCTACTCCGACCTGGTGACCGAAGGTTTCCGTCGCAGTGGCATGTTCACCTACCGCCCGCACTGCGACGGCTGCCAGGCCTGCGTCGCCATGCGGGTGCACGCCGCAGAGTTTGAGCCCAGCCGCAGCCAGCGCAGGGCCTGGAAGCGACACCATGCGCTCCAAGCGCGCGTGTTGGATTTGGGCTTTTCAGCCGAGCACTACGCCCTGTACCAGCGTTACCAGCAAAGCCGCCATGCGGGGGGTGGCATGGAAGACGACAGTGCCAGCCAGTACACCCAGTTCCTGCTGCAAAGCCGCGTCAACTCCCGTTTGGTAGAGTTTCGGGAAAACCAGGACGACGGCTCACCTGGCGCACTCAAAATGGTGTCCATCGTCGACGTGCTCAGTGACGGCATCTCGGCGGTCTACACTTTTTACGAACCCGATGACCGCGCAAGCTACGGCACCTACAACGTGCTTTGGCAAATTGAACAAGTCAAGAAATTGGGCCTGTCTTTTTTATACTTGGGCTATTGGATAGAGCAAAGCCCGAAAATGAGTTACAAGAACCAATACCAACCCGCTCAGATGCTCGTCCACGGCAAATGGCAAACAAGCCCATCGGCACATCCAAGGCCCCATGACCCACGCTGACATTCCTTCCAACGCTGTGCCCTCTGTCCAAGTGATAGAGCGCATGTTTACTTTGATCGACGTGCTGGCGTCCCGCGAAGAGGCCATGTCGCTCAAAGACATCAGTGAAAAAGCAGGGCTTCACCCCTCCACGGCGCACCGCATCCTCAACGACTTGGTTCTAGGCCGCTTTGCGGACCGGCCTCAGCCTGGAAGCTACCGCCTGGGCATGCGCTTGCTCGAGCTGGGCAACCTGGTCAAGGGCCGTCTCAATGTGCGCGACGCCGCCTTGGCACCCATGCGTGAGCTGCACAAGCTCACCCAACAACCCGTCAACCTGAGCATGCGCCAGGGCGACGAAATCATTTATGTGGAGCGTGCCTTCAGTGAACGTTCGGGTATGCAAGTGGTGCGTGCCATTGGCGGACGTGCGCCGCTGCACCTCACATCGGTGGGCAAATTGTTCCTGGCCGCCGACGATCCCCAACGCATTCGGGCCTATGCGAC
>CANBQX010000203.1 GCA_947371775.1 Comamonadaceae bacterium | reverse complement strand
TTATGCTCCCATGACCCCAGCCTCGGTGCGCTCGACAATCGCAAGGATGGACTCGTTTCTACGGAACGATCCACACTGGAAACTCAAATAAATCGCTATTTGGATCGCCGTCTAAGTAACTCAGCTTGGCTTTCTACAGGCGACCCATTGACCACTGCATTCGCTCGGTACGAACCTGTCAAAACACGCGAAAAGGTACTCCAAGCTGAAAGGCCCCAAGGCGAATACTTGCGCGTACTGGTTCGCCCCTTCGATGTGCGAAGCGCTTATTACAGTACCACCCGCCCTCTTTGGAATGAGCCTCGTCCCGCCTACGTCGCCCAAGTTCGGCTTGGAGTTCCCAGTTTCGCGATGCGCCGACAAACCAACTCCAGCACACCCGGCTTTCCGTTTCAATGGACGCGCTTAGTCGGCATGCAACACATGCTGGCGACGGACGCCTACTTTGTCCCGCTAAGTTGGACTGATGCCGAAACACGTGCTCCCATGCGAGACATGTTTGCAGAGTTATCAGAGCCCTCCTCCCGCGCCAACCTCTCCACCCTCGCCCGCAACTACCTCGCTGCGCTGGGCCTGCCGGACCCCGACCAGGACATCGCTACGGCCGAGCTGCTGTGGATGCATGCGCTTGCGGTGGGCTACAGCCCGGCCTACCTGGCCGACAACGCCGATGGCATTGCCCAAGATTGGCCGCGCATTCCACTGCCCCGCAGCCGCGACACCTTGCTGGCCTCTGCCGACCTGGGGCGCCAGGTGGCGGCACTCCTGGACACCGAAACACCGGTACCCGGCGTGACCGGTGGCAACGTTCGGCCCGAGCTGCACAGCGTGGCCGTGGTCAGTCGCGCGGGCGGTGGCAGTCTGCGCGCCGAGGAGTTTGCGCTGACCGCAGGCTGGGGCAGCGGCGGCCAGGGTGGCGTGACCATGCCTGGGCGCGGCAGGCTCGAACCGCGCGCGCCTGATGCCGCCGAGCAAGCCGTCTGGGGCGCAGCGCCACTGCTCGATGTGTACTTGAACGAGCACGCGCATTGGAAAAATGTGCCGCAAGCCGTATGGAACTTCACCATTGGCGGCTACCAAGTCATCAAAAAATGGCTGAGCTACCGCGAGCAGCGCGTGTTGGGCCGCGCACTCACCATGGCCGAAATCATGGAGGTCACCGCTACCGCCCGTCGCCTCGGCGCGCTGGTGCTGCTGCAGGGGCAGTTGGATGCCAATTACCGGGCGTGCGCCACATCGACCTGGAGCGCCACTGCCGTGGAGTGAGGAAATTCCACCGGCACCAAAAGAAACGCCTCCGCGAAGGGAGGCGTCGGTCCGGAGATGCGATCTCCGGGGGGGCAAAAATGAACGCTCATGCGGCGAGGCGGCGAAGCCCTGAGAGACTTGCTTGGTTCGCCAGTTGCGCGAGCTTAAGGTCATACGTCGTTTGCAGGTTCAGCCAATATTGCGGCGTTTGGCCCATCACCCGACCCAACCTTAATGCCAGCTCTGCGCTGACCGGACGTGAGCCCTTCAAAACATGCGAAACGCGCATCGTGGAAATGCCCAAGGCTTGCGCCAAAGCGGCCTGGCTCAAGCCCAGCTCATCCACAATTTCTCTCAAAAATTCGCCGGGATGGAGAGCAGGCATTCCATCGGTGACCGGGTTCGTATTAGCCATGTTGGCCTCCTTAGTGATAGTCCACAATTTCAACATCCAGCGCAGTGCCGCCATCAAAACGAAAACAGAGTCGCCACTGCATGTTGATCCGAATGCTCCAAACACCTTTGAGGTCGCCCGACAAGGGTTCCAATCGATTAGAGCTCGGAAAACGCAAATCTTCTATGCTTTCAGCCGCATGCAACTGGGTCAATCGCATGACAGCGCGCTTCAAAATTTCCGCCGGAAAGCGCCGCGACTTTCCCGCTTCAAAGAGCTTACGGGTTTCTTCGCAGGCAAAGCTTTCGATCATACGTAATTGTAAACAAATTGTTTACATTAGGCAGATGCCATCGAAACGCGTGGACTTAGCCCCGCACCTCGCCCTGCCCCAGCACCACGTACTTGAGCGAGGTCAGGCCCTCGATGCCCACTGGTCCACGGGCGTGGAATTTGTCGGTGGAGATGCCGATTTCCGCACCCAGGCCGTATTCAAAGCCGTCGGCAAAGCGGGTGCTGGTGTTGACCATCACGCTGGCCGAGTCCACTTCGCGCAAAAAGCGCTGGGCATGCATGTGGTCGCGGGTGAGGATGGCGTCGGTGTGGTGGCTGGAATAGTGGTTGATGTGCGCAATGGCTGCGTCCACGCCGTCCACCACCTTCACGCTGATGATGGGCGCCAGGTATTCCTCAAACCAGTCTTGTTCGCTGGCATCTTGCAATTGGGCACCGGCGACGCTGGCCAAAATCGCTTTGGCCTCGGGGCAGACGCGCATTTCCACGCCTTTGGCAGCATAAATGGCGCCGATGTGCGGCAAAAACTGTGCGGCCACGCCGCGCGCCACCAGCAGGCTTTCGCTGGCATTGCAGGGGCTGTACTTTTGGGTTTTGGCGTTGTCGGCCACCTTGACGGCCATGTCCAGGTCGCAGGGGTCGTCCACATAGGTGTGGCAGTTGCCGTCCAGGTGTTTGATGACGGGCACTTTGGCGTCACGGCTGATGCGCTCAATCAGCCCCTTGCCGCCGCGCGGAATGATGACGTCCACATACTGCGGCATCGCAATCAACTCACCCACCATGGCACGGTCGGTGGTTTGCACCAGTTGCACCGCATGCGCAGGCAGGCCGCTCTCGGTCAGGGCCTGCTCCACCAGCAGTGCCAGCGCTTTGTTGGAGTCAATCGCCTCCGAGCCGCCACGCAAGATGCAGGCGTTGCCGCTCTTGATGCTCAGGCTGGCGGCCTCAATCGTCACGTTGGGGCGGCTCTCAAAAATCATTCCAAACACGCCAATGGGCACCCGCATCTGGCCCACGCGAATGCCGCTGGGCTGCTGCTTCATGCCAATGATCTCGCCAATCACGTCCGCCATCGCGGCCAGCTGCTCGCAGCCTTGGGCACAGGTCTCCAGCACGGCGGGGGTGAGCTTGAGGCGATCCACCATCGGGGCGGCCAAGCCGGCGGCGCGGGCACGGTCCAGGTCTTTGGCGTTTTCAAGCTGCAAGGCGGCAGTGTTGCTGCGCAGCAGTGCGGCCAATCGCATGAGGGCTTGGTTTTTGTGCGCGGTAGAGGCGCTGGCCATGCGCGCGCTGGCGGCCTTGGCCTGCGCGCCCAGGACGTGGGCCATGTCGGAAATGGTGGTGGCGGTCATGGCGCCATTTTCACCGATCGCCAGTGGGCGTTAGTGAACGGGCCCTGAAAAGCGCTTCAGCGCCGGGCAGGTGGCACTGCAGACCCGCCGCCGGCCTTGCAGAGCGCACACAGCTGCTGCGCCAGGCGGTGCAGCGCCTGCCAGCCGTCGGTGGGCCAGTCCGGCTGCTTGAGGCCTTTGACGATACCGTCCACCCGCTGGGCGGCGTGCAGCAGCTCGGCCACTTGGGCTGCGCTGATGCGCGGCAGCACCCGTTCAAACAGGCGCTCTTTGGCGCCCCAGATGCGGTTTTCGCGCAGGGCCATGGGCAGCGGGCGGCCTTGGCCGATGGCGTCTTTGACACGCTTGAGGGCGCGAATGTCTTCGGCCAGGGTGTAGTGCACCAGCACCTCGGCCTCGCCCTCGGCT
>CANBQX010000202.1 GCA_947371775.1 Comamonadaceae bacterium | reverse complement strand
ATCTGGTCGTAGGCTTTGGCCTGGCCGCCGAACTTGGAAGCCAACACGGTGGTGATGGCTGCAGTCAGCGTGGTTTTGCCGTGGTCAACGTGGCCAATGGTGCCCACATTGACGTGGGGCTTGGTACGTGTGAATTTTTCTTTTCCCATTTTCAAACTCCGAAAAGTGATGAGGTCAAACTACAAACAACGACGCGTAACAGCCAACACAATGCAACTGCTACACAACAAACATGGTGCCCATTGCGGGAATCGGACCCGCGACCTCTCCCTTACCAAGGGAGTGCTCTACCACTGAGCCAAATGGGCGCTCTCGCCTGAAAAACAGGCCAAACTCAACTGTCAATATCCACGTTCGTGGAGCGGGGTAGGAGAATCGAACTCCTCGCTTTAGCTTGGAAGGCTAAGGTATTACCACTATACGAACCCCGCGTGACACCTTTTCGAACAGTGCCCGCACCAAGGCTCGCACCGAACGCTTTTGCAAACTTATTCACTGGTGGAGAGGGCTGGATTCGAACCAGCGTACTCGTAAGAGGGCAGATTTACAGTCTGCTGCCATTAACCACTCGGCCACCTCTCCAAAGGTGAGCCCGTGATTATGCCATGAACTTTTTGCACTGTCGACCTGGCCGGTAAGTGAGCCTGCGGCGGATCACGGCCAAGTGAAATTCGGCATTCCCCTGCCCCTCAGCCAATCCCGGGCCTTCGAAAAGTGGCTGCACCCCATAAAGGGGGCGGGCCCCCGCATCGCCGACAGGGGCGATGGGTGGTTGGCGCTCAGCACCAGGTGCCGGGCCTCGTCAATCAACATCCGTTTGGACTGGGCAAAGGCACCCCACAGCATGAAAACCACCGGCTGGGAAGATTTGGAAATCTGGACGATCAGCGCGTCGGCCAATGCCTCCCAGCCCTGGCCTTGGTGGCTGTTGGCCAGGCCCTCTTCCACCGTGAGGCAAGCATTCAGCAAAAGCACGCCGTTTTCCGCCCAGACCCGCAAACTTCCTCCCGGCTGGGGCATGGCGGGAAAAGGGGCACCCAGATCGCGCTGCATCTCTTTGAATATATTGCGCAGGGACGGTGGCAGCGGCATTCCCGGTGCCACCGAAAACGCCAGGCCTTCCGCTTGGCCCCGGCCGTGGTAGGGGTCTTGGCCCAAAATCACCACACGCACAGCCTCCGGCGGCGTGCATGCCAGGGCTCTTAGGGGCTGGGGAGGAAAGATCACAGCACCCGCATCCAGCCGCTGGCGCAAATACGCGCGCAAATCTTCGCCGGTCTTGGACTGGAAGAACTCGTCGACGACGCGCTGCCATCCTGGCGCCACAGGCCAATCGCACGGATCTGCCGTCTGCAATTGACTCGCGGCAAGTTCCTCGGGGAACAGGGTCACCGCGTCAGCTGAACAGTTTCGCCAGCGCTTGGCCGGGATCGTCGGCACGCATAAAGGCTTCGCCGACCAAAAATGCATTCACGCCGGCGGCGCCCATGCGCAGCACATCGTCGCGCGTTTGGATGCCACTCTCGGTCACGACGATGCGGTCGGCACCGACCAGCGAACGCAGCGCCAAGGTGGTATCCAAAGACACCTCAAAGGTTTTGAGATTGCGGTTGTTGATGCCGATCAGCGGCGTTTTGAGTTTTAGCGCACGCTCCAACTCGCTCTGGTCGTGCACTTCGACCAACACCGCCATGTCCAGCCCGCGCGCAATGGCTTCGAAGTCGCGCATTTGGGTGTCGTCCAAGCACGCGGCAATCAGCAAGACCGCATCCGCGCCCATGGCACGGGATTCGTAAATTTGGTAGGCGTCGACCATGAAGTCTTTGCGCAATACCGGCAACTGGCAGGAGGCACGCGCCTGCTTGAGGTAATCCACACTGCCCTGAAAAAACTGCACATCGGTGAGCACGGACAGGCAGGCCGCGCCAAATTCGGCGTAGCTCTGCGCGATGTCGGCCGGAATGAAGTCGGCACGCAGCACGCCTTTGGAGGGGCTGGCTTTTTTCACCTCGGCAATGACGGCGGGCAGACCGGCGGTCATTTTGGCGCGCATGGCGCCCACGAAGTCGCGGGTCAGGATGCGTGACTCGGCGTCCGCCCGAACCACGTCCAGCGGCTTGCGCTTCTGGGCGGCAGCCACCTCCTGGTGTTTGACAGCCACGATTTTGTCCAAAATGTCACTCATGTTTTTCTTCTCCACTGGGTACGAACGGTCCTTGCTTTTGCTGGCGTAAATAGCGCTCGCCGTCTTTGCTGCGAACTAAGCGCAGCCACAAATAAAGACCCAGCACCGGTGCGCCGCCTGCAAGCAGGAGCACCAACCAGCCGATGACATCATTCATCAAGCATTTACTCCAAGTGATTGAGACAGGTCCACCAGCGCCTGCATTTTGGCCTTAGCGGCTCCGGACTCAATGGCAGCGCGAGCCAAGGCCAGGCCATCGGCCATCGTGAGCGCTACGTTGGCGGCATACAATGCCACGCCAGCATTCAAAGCCACGATGTCTTTGGCAGGACCCGCCTGGTTGTCCAAAACGCCGCGCAGCATGGCCATGGACTCGTCTGCAGTTTCCACTTTGAGGGCGCGGTTGCTGGCCATGGTCAGGCCAAAGTCTTCGGGGTGAATTTCGTATTCGGTGATCTCGCCGTTTTTCAGCTCCCCCACCAGCGTGGCGCCGCCCAGGCTCACTTCGTCCAGGCCGTCTCGGCCATAGACGACCAGCGCGTGCTCAGCGCCTAGTCGCTGCAAGGCGCGCACCTGAATGCCTACCAGGTCGGCGTGGAACACACCCATCAGAATGTTGGGCGCACTCGCCGGGTTGGTCAGCGGCCCCAGGATGTTGAAGATGGTCTTGATGCCCAACTCCCGGCGCACCGGGCCCACGTTTTTCATGGCGGGGTGGTGGTTGGGGGCAAACATAAAGCCCACGCCCTGCTCTGCAATGCACTGCGCAATGGCCGCAGGCGAGAGGTTGATGTTCAAACCCAGTGCTTCGAGCACATCGGCACTGCCCGACTTGCTGCTTACGCTGCGCCCGCCGTGCTTGCTGACCTTGGCGCCTGCAGCAGCAGCGACAAACATGGCGCACGTTGAGATATTGAAAGTGTGCGCGCCATCACCGCCCGTGCCCACGATGTCCACCAAATGGCTTGTGTCAGCCACCTCCACCTTGGTAGAAAACTCACGCATCACCTGGGCGGCGGCGGTGATCTCGCCAATGGTTTCTTTCTTGACCCGCAGACCGGTGATGAGTGCCGCCATCATGACCGGCGACATCTCACCCGACATGATCTGGCGCATCAGGTGCAGCATCTCATCATGGAAAATTTCACGGTGTTCGATGGTGCGCTGCAAGGCTTCTTGCGGTGTGATTTTGGACGGATGCGTCATGGTCTTCCTTAGGCTTGGGGCGCTGCACTGAGCGCTAACTTGATACCGAATCCTACAAACAAGGCGCCTGCCAGCCGGTCGATCCAGCGCAGACTGTGCTGAACCCGAACACTTCGGCCTGCCACCTGGGCGGCCACGGCGGCCCAGGTACAGTTCACCCACAGGGCGTTGACGTTGAACAGCAAGCCCAGCAGAAAAAACGCCAGCGGCTTGTTCTCGATGTCGGGGGCAATGAACTGGGGCACGAAGGCCAAGAAAAACAAGGCCACTTTGGGGTTGAGCGCATTGGTAAAGAAGCCGCGCAAAAACACAA
>CANBQX010000201.1 GCA_947371775.1 Comamonadaceae bacterium | reverse complement strand
GTGGTCCACGTGATGAGCCAGCTGGATGGACTCAAGTCCGCGATGGAGCAGGGCAGCAGCACCGTGGGCATTGGCAAGTGCGAGGTGTTTTCCACCAAGCGCGCCTGCCCGGTGTGTGCCACTTCGTACACCGAGCTCGACCCACGCCTCTTTAGCTACAACAGCAAACACGGCTGGTGCCCGGATTGTGTGGGAACCGGCCTGGCGCTTACCAAAGACCAGCGCAAGGTGTTTGACGATTCGGTCAAAGACGATAACAACCAGGGCCGCGAACAAACATTTTCCGAGGCCGATATTGAAGACCTGGCCGACACCGCCTGCGGTCACTGCCACGGCACCCGCTTGAACTCCACGGCACGGGCCGTGCGTTTTCATGGCGTGGGCATTGCCGATATCGCAGCCTTGAGTGTGAGTGACGTGCGCGCCTGGATTCAAAACTTGCAAATTGCCGGGGGCTTGAGCCAGCGCGAGGCCGACATTGCCCGCGACCTGGTGCCGGAGATCCAAAGTCGTTTGGAATTCTTGGAAGAAGTAGGCCTGGGCTATCTGACACTGGACCGGGGTGCGCCCACCCTCAGTGGTGGCGAGGCGCAGCGTATTCGCCTGGCCGCACAGCTAGGCAGCAATTTGCAAGGTGTGTGCTATGTGCTGGACGAGCCCACCATCGGCTTGCATGCGCGGGACAACAAAATCCTGCTCGGAGCGCTCAAGACATTGAGCGACAAAGGCAATACCCTGGTGGTGGTGGAGCATGACGAAGACACCATTCGTGCCGCAGACCACATCATTGACATTGGCCCGAGCGCCGGCAAACGCGGTGGCCGCTTGGTCGCCCAAGGGTCGGTGCAGGACGTGCAATTGGCTACCGAGTCGCAAACCGGTCGCTACCTGCTGCATGCCATGCGCCATCCTTTGGACGCAAGGCGCTTCGCGCAGTCGTTTGACGACGCGCAGGCCGTGGCTCAAGCGCCCGCCAAAGCGGACACGCCTGAGGCGATCCAGTGGCTCACCGTGACCGGCGCTACCTTGCACAACTTGCAGGACGTGACGGCCCATATTCCGTTGCAGCGCTTGGTCGCCATTACCGGCGTGTCCGGTTCTGGCAAGTCCACGCTGGCGCGCGACGTGCTACTGGCTAACGTGCTGACTGGCGTGCAAAAACGCAGCACCAAAGCGGGCCGCGACGCATTGGACGCCGGCGAAAAAATACGCTGGACGGGATGCACCAGCGTGACCGGCTATGAGGTCATTGACCGGGTGTTGGAAGTGGACCAAACGCCCATTGGAAAAACGCCGCGTAGCTGCCCAGCCACCTACATCGGTTTTTGGGACACGATTCGCAAGCTCTTTGCCGACACCTTGGAAGCCAAAGCGCGCGGCTATGCTGCCAACCGCTTTAGTTTCAACACCGGCGAAGGCCGTTGCCCCGGTTGCGAAGGCCAGGGAATACGCACCATCGGCATGAGCTTTTTGCCGGACGTGAAAGTGCTGTGTGAAACCTGCAAAGGCGCGCGCTTCAACCCCGAAACGCTGGCGGTGAGCTGGCGCGGCAAAAACATTGGTGAAGTGCTGCAAATGGAAGTGGACGAAGCAGTGGACTTCTTTGCCGCCATGCCGGTTATCGCTCACCCATTGCAACTGCTCAAAGACGTGGGACTGGGCTACCTCACCTTGGGCCAGCCTTCGCCCACGCTCAGCGGCGGCGAGGCGCAGCGCATCAAGCTGGTGACCGAACTCAGCAAAGTGCGCGACGATATTACGCGGCGTGGCCAAAAAGTGCCGCACACCTTGTATGTGCTCGATGAACCCACGGTAGGCCTGCACATGGCCGACGTGGAAAAACTCATCCATGTGCTGCACCGTTTGGTGCGCGGCGGCCATAGCGTGGTGGTGATTGAGCATGACCTGGACGTGATCGCCGAAGCCGATTGGGTGCTCGATCTGGGCCCCGAAGGAGGCAAGGGCGGCGGGCAGGTGGTTGCGGCCGCCACGCCGGAGGATGTGGTGCGCTTAGGCACCCATACGGGGGTGGCACTTCGCGCGGTGCTGGAGCGTTAGTGCTTAAACATTTGCTATGTGTCCCCTAGAATGCCGTGGCATAGGAGGCACGTGGCATGACACCAGAACAACAAGCCAGGGGCAGCATTGACGCGCTGCTCATCTCGGCTGGCTGGCACATCTGCAATGTGGCTGACGCCAACATCCACGCCAGCATGGGTGTGGCCATACGCGAATTTCCGCTCAACACCGGGTTTGGCTTTGCGGACTACCTGCTCTACGTGAACGGCAAAGCATGCGGAGTGATTGAGGCTAAAAGGCAGGGCGCCACCCTCACCGGTGTAGAGCTACAAAGCGGCCGCTACGCCCAAGGTCTGCCCACCACCTTGCCCGCCTGGAGCCGCCCGCTTCCATTTGTGTGGGAGTCCACCGGCATCGAGACCCACTTCACCAACGGCCTGGACCCCGAGCCGCGCGCAAGAAGCGTGTTTGCCTTCTTCCGCCCCGAGCTGCTGGTCCAATGGTTGACCTATTTGCCCCCATCCGGTTCCGTTTCTCAGGCGGCATCCAACACCGCACAAGAAGCCTCAGGTACCTTCCTGCACCGCATGCGCAGCATGCCCCAGCTAGTCACCGAATGGGGCAGCGGCGGCGCGCATTATTCCCTTTGGCCCGCCCAAATCAGCGCCATCACCAACCTCGAGAAGAGCCTGGCTGCCAACAAGCCCAAAGCCCTGATCCAGATGGCCACGGGCAGCGGCAAGACGTTTACCAGCATCGGCTTCATCTACCGCCTCATCAAGTTCGGCGGCGCACGCCGCGTGCTCTTCTTGGTAGACCGGGGCAACCTGGCCCGCCAGACCAAGAAAGAGTTCGACGCCTACGCCAGCCCCTATAACATCTACAAGTTTGGCGAGGAATACATCGTCCAGCACCTGCAAGGCAACCAGCTCGACACCAGCGCCCGCGTGGTCATCTGCACCATCCAGCGCATGTTCAGCATGCTCAAAGGCCGCGAGCTGGCCGACGAGGCTGACGAAGAATCCACCGAGAAGATCGAGACCCTGTTCAAGGACCCCGAGCCCATTGGCTACAACCCGGCCATCCCCATCGAGAGCTTTGACATTGTGGTGACGGACGAGGCACACCGCAGCATCTACAACTTGTGGCGCCAGGTGCTGGAGTACTTTGATGCGTACCTCATTGGCCTGACCGCCACGCCCAACAAACAGACCTTTGGCTTCTTCAACCAAAACCTGGTCATGGAATACGGCCACGCACAGGCCGTGGCCGACGGCGTAAACGTGAACTACGACGTCTACCGCATCAAAACCGAAGTAAGCGAGCAGGGCGCCAAGGTGGACAAAGGCTTTTGGCTTGAAACGCAAGACAAAGCCACCCGCCGCAAGACCGCCTGGCAGCTGGACGACGACTTTGAATACCAGCCCGAAGAGCTGGACCGCGCCGTGCAAACGCCCGACCAGATCCGCACCGTGGTCCGCACCCTGCGGGACCGTTGGCAGGCCGACATGTTCCCCGCCCGCACGGAATTGCCCAAGACGCTGGTCTTTGCCAAAGACGACAACCACGCCGAAAAGATTGTGGAAATCTTGCGCGAAGAGTTTGGCCGCGGAAATCAGTTCGCGCAAAAGATCACCTACCGCAGCGCCCAGGGCGGCGGCACCAGCCCCGAGCAGCTCATCAAAGACTT
>CANBQX010000200.1 GCA_947371775.1 Comamonadaceae bacterium | reverse complement strand
CATTTCTCCAAAATCGCCACCAGCTTGATCGATTCTTTGTCGCCCGAGCGTGCCAGCTTGGTCACGCGGTGCAGGGCTTTTTCGACGGCACTCAGATCCGCCAGGCACAGCTCGGTCTGGATCACCTCAATGTCGGCAATCGGGTCCACCCGGCCGGCCACGTGGATCACGTTGTCGTCTTCAAAGCAGCGCACCACATTGATGGTCGCATCCGTCTCGCGGATGTGGGCCAAAAACTTGTTGCCCAGGCCCTCGCCCGTGCTGGCGCCCGCCACCAGGCCGGCAATGTCCACAAACTCCACAATCGCCGGCACGATGCGCTCGGGCGTGATGATTTCGGCCAGCTGCTGCAAGCGCGGGTCGGGCACCTCGACCACGCCCACATTGGGTTCGATGGTGCAAAAGGGATAGTTCTCCGCCGCAATACCGGCTTTGGTCAGCGCGTTAAACAGGGTCGATTTACCGACATTGGGCAGGCCTACGATGCCGCATTTCATGAGAAGTCCTTTGGATGGGGAGGGCACGCTGCGGCCAAGCAGGCGACGGTGCGCGCGCGCCAGACGGTTCTGGCTAGCCAGCCATTGTAATTAGCCCGGCCTGGCTGTCCCCCTGGACACGGTTATTGGAATTGCCAATATCCCCGCGCCATACCAGCGGCGCACAATGGCAGCAACGCAAACAACACCAGTTCTGCCCACAGGTACTTGCGCACCGCGTCCACCTGTACGTCCTGGGGGACGTACTGCAGCTTGCGCCATTGGATGAACTTCAGCGTGGGCGGCACCGACAAGAGACCTATCACCACAAAGGCGGCTATCTTGGTCCAGAAGAAGCCGTTGTGCGAATAAAAGTGCCAGCCCTTGGCCGCGTACACCGCGCGTACTACGCCCACGGCCAAGGCAATCGCTGCCAATGCGCCATAACCCAAGTCAATGCGCGCCACGGCGGTCAGGGTTGCCGCGTCCATGCCGCGGCGCACCATGGCCAGTTCGGCCACCACAATAGCCAGCACAGAAAACATCACCAGGTGGTGAACAACGGCGAGGGAAAAATCGAACATGGTTTAACTCCCGAAAAGATGAAGAGTGCAGGTAGCTGCTGCGAAGGGTGGGTGATTTCTACTGTGCTTGCGGTGCGGCGTTGGCTGGGGTTTGGCTTGGGCTGGGTCAGGGTTGCGTTTGCAGTTGCAGTGAAGCGCGCATTGCTTTTGTCACTTGGGTTGTTACCAGGCGGCGCCGGACTTCGGGGCACCGCGATTGCGCAAGCGCCACTGTGCCATCCACAAGACCAGATGGCGCGATGCCGCAAACAGTGTCGATTGCGCCCACAATTTGTTCATCCAGCCCACCACCCGGTTCATCTCGCCGGCCATCATGGCATCGTAGACCGCCGTGGCGACGTCCTTCGCCTGGGCCGCGCCGCGCGTTATCGCGTGCCCGACCATATCGGCTCTTGCAATGAAGCCAGTTTCCGTGAAGCCGGGGTTGATGACCGTGGCGCTCACTCCGCTGCCTCGCAGTTCGAAGTGCAGGGCTTCGGTGAACTGCATCACGTAGCCCTTGCTCGCGCCATAGCTGGCCATGCCGGGGCAGGGTTGAAAGGCGGAAGCGGAGCCTATGTTGCCAATGCGGCCATAACCCTGGCGCTTGAAATCCGCCGCAAAAAGGCAACTCAGCTCGGTGAGCGCCACGACGTTCAGTTGCAGCATGTCGGCGAGCACCTTCGCGTCGGCACCTGTCACCGGCTTGTAGTCGCCATAGCCCGCATTGTTGACCAGGATGCTGACCGTAAGGCCCTGGAGCCTGCAGTAGTCATGCAGTGTTGTTGCCGCACCCGGCACCGCCAAGTCCAGCGCGAAGTGGCGCACAGTGACGCCGTACTCTCCCTGCAAACCGCTGGCCAGCGTGGCCAGGCGGTCGGCACTGCGCGCCACCAGCAGCAGGTCGTGACCGCGCTCGGCCATCAGGTGCGCGAGCTCCAGGCCTATTCCGTTGCTGGCGCCAGTGATCAGCGCAATACCAGTGGGTTTGGCCAGGCCGCTCATTGGACGCGCTCCCAGGTCTGGGTGCGGAAGAAGGGGCCGATATATCCGCGGACCATTAGTTTTGCTCCGCCTTCAGCCACCTTGAGCTTGAGTGTGTAGGTCTTGCCGTTGTCCGGATCCAGAATCTCGCCGCCCTCGTACCACTGGCCGTCCGAGGCTAACTTGCCGCCACGAATCATTTCCAGGCCCATCATGGGTTGATCCTTTCGGTTATCGGTGCACGGTTTGCAGGTGGTCGGCTCTTTGGAGGGGTCTGCTGCCAGGCTGCTTACCAAACGCCCACTTAGCCCTTTGCTGGTTTCGGTAATACGCACCTCGCCGCGCGGTTTGCCGGTGGCATCGTCAAACGTGCGCCATAGGCCCACAGGGCTGATATCTGCGAATGCAGACCCGGATAAAGCGAAGACGGTGGCAATGCTGGCGAGGCGCTCGAAGTCGACAATTTTTTTCATTTAAATTCCTAAATAGATATCATTAAAAAAATGTTACCGGTATTTACTTTAGATTTGAATGTGAACATTGTCAACATCTGCTTTGTGAAATACTTGTGACACGGCACCAACATGAGCAGCGCACCAAATCAGCCCACCAACACGCTCCTGCGTCATCGCGCCGCAGTCGTGGTTTTCGATGAATCGCCATGAAAGTGAGAGATTTATTGCAGCTGCCGCGATGCGCTTACCACCGTGGTGATTTGCCCAAAGACCTGAAAAGACTCGCATTGGAATTGATCGCCGAACACGGCGTAGAAGGCTTTTCCTTGCGACAAGCGGCGGCTCGCCTGTGCGTGACCCCGAGCGCCATATACCGGCACTTTGCGGATAAATCGCAGCTGCTGAACGCTTTGGCAGGTGATGGCTTTGATGCAATGGGCGCGTTGTGGTTGCAACGTTTGGCGCTGATAGATCCGTTGCTTAAAGGTAAACCTGTTTTGCGCAGCTTGGCGAATTTCTCGGCTGGGGCAGACGCGTATTTCCAGTTCGGGCTCGATCATCCGGCGCTTTTTCAGATGATGTTTGGCCCGTTCGGCACAGGCGCCCTCAGTTGGGTGGCGCCGCCGACGGACAAACCGCCACATCCTTATGCGATGCTGGGGCAGGCACTTGATGGATTGCGCGAGGGTAAGGTCATCACGGAAAACGCCCGGGCTGGCGCCGAAGTCGGAGCCTTTGCGGCTATCCATGGGCTAACCTGCTTGGCGGTGTCTGGTGTGTTCAAAGACCTGTCCGAAGCCCAAAAGTGGCAGCGGCTCGATCTGGTCAAAAACAATGTGTTGGGGGGGCTGATGGCCTGGGAGGAGGTGCATAAGCTCAAGGCTGAGCTGCACCTAGAAATCCAGCCTGGGTTTTTAGGAAGCCCTCTGCCGCACGTCTAAAGCTTATCCACAGGGGTAGACCGTGCTCAGCGCGTTGTGCATTACCAGTTGCACCGGCATGTCGGCCTCGTACAGGTCGGCATGGCGGCGCAGCTCGGCGTCAAATAGCTCGCGGGCCATGCGCGGCTCCAGGCGGCGGCTGAGCTGGCAAATGCTGGGCTTGGCGCCCGCGCGCACAGCCTGGGCCTGGGCTTCTAGCGCGCCTTCGAGCACGCCGACCAGGTAATACAGCGCATAGACGTCACCTTGCTTTTCGTTTTTCTCGAGCGTGCGCAACTCGCGCAAGCTCATGGCGCTGGCGCCTTGGGCCAAGCAGAAGCCCAGCGCCAGGGTCAATGAAAG
>CANBQX010000199.1 GCA_947371775.1 Comamonadaceae bacterium | reverse complement strand
TGCATTTGCAGCAGGCCACCGAGCTCGGTGCCAAAAGTGCGCCAGGGCAGCGTGCTCAACCAGGTGGATGCCTGGGTCCAAAACGCGGGCGTCCAGGACAAGGCAATCACCAGCAGCACCAGATTCAGCACGGCGGCCCAAAAGGTCACAAGGAAAAACATGAGAGCGATGCCCGGGTTTACTTGAACTCTTGCTCCAGCTTGTCGTGCAACAAGGTGGCCAGGTGGGCGCGCGCTTGCGCAATGGCCAGGGCCTCCTGCTCGGCGCCTACCGAGTCGGCCGCCATGTCCACCAGCTTTTGCTTGAGCTGCGCGATCTGCGCCTCGGTGTCTTGCAAAGCGGTTTGCAAATGGGCTTGGCGCGCGTGGTGTTGGTCCAGCTCAGCCAGAAGCTCCAGCGTTTGCTGCAGAAAAAACTTGTTGCTGCGTCCGTGCTGCATGTCGGTGCGCGACAAAAACACCTGCATTTGCTGGGCCAGGTTCTGGTAGGCCGGTGCCGGCGCACGCACCCGATCCACAACGCCCCCCTGGGCATGGGGCGCCGGGGTGTTTGCGGGAGCTGCGGGTTGGAAGTCGGATTCGGACATGGGGTCGGGGCTTAGCGGGGGGATTCTACCGAGGCAGGCAGCAGCACCGATAATCGCAGGCTTCGCCTAAACCACTGCTTCTTCCCATGACTTATTGCGTCGCCATCAAACTCAATGCCGGACTGGTGTTTCTCTCCGACTCGCGCACCAACGCGGGACTGGACCAGATCAACACCTTTCGCAAGATGATCGTCTACGAAAAGCCGCAAGACCGCTTCATGGTGCTGCTCTCCGCAGGCAATCTGAGCATTGCGCAGTCGGTGCGCGAAATCTTGCAGGTCGAGCAGCTCAAAGAGAACGGCGATACCGCAGGCACCACCATCTGGAACGCCAAAAGCATGTTTGACGCCGCCCGGGTGCTGGGCGCGGCGATTCGCCGGGTCTACCAGCGCGACGCCGAATCACTCAAGCAGGCGGGCATGGATTTCAACGTGTCCCTGATTTTTGGTGGCCAGATTGCCGGTGAGGCCATGCGCCTGTTTCAGGTGTATTCGGCGGGCAACTTTATTGAGGCCACGCCAGAGACCCCCTACTTTCAGATTGGCGAGTCCAAGTACGGCAAACCGGTGCTGGACCGCGTGATCACGCCCCACACCCCTTTGGAAGAAGCCGCCAAGTGTGCGCTGGTGTCCATGGACTCCACCCTCAAGTCCAATTTGTCAGTCGGCCTGCCGCTGGACATGGTGGTCTACGACGTCGAAAGCTTCAGCACGGACAAGATTGTCTGCATCGACGAGAACAACCCCTATTTCAAAATGCTGCACAACAGCTGGGGGCAAAAGCTGCGCGAGGTGTTTGACAGCATTGAAGACCCGATGTGGAGTGGCGGCCAAACCGAGGTGCCGCTGCGCATGGACTCACAACGCAACCGCCCGCTCAAGAAAATCAGCACGCCGCAAGAAAAACTGATTTAAGCCACTGGCGCAATGACCCCCATCGTCTTTTTCCACGGCAACAGCTTTCCGGCCAGCACCTACCGCGTACTCTTCAAGCACTTGCGTGCCCGCGGCTTCAGCGTCAAAAGCGTTGAAAAACTCGGCCACGACGCCCAATACCCGGTGGACAACAACTGGCGCGGTCTGGTGCAGCAGGTGGCGGATTTCACCCAGGCGCAATCCGACAAACTGGGGCAACCGGTGTGGATGCTGGGCCACTCTTTGGGTGGCATTTTGAGTTTGATGGCGGCGGCCAAGCACCCGGGGATCGCACGCGGCGTGGTGCTGCTGGACTCGCCGATTTTGGGGGGCTGGCGTTCCACCGCGCTTGGCATGATCAAGGGTGCGCAGCTCGTCGGCTCAGTCTCGCCAGGGGCCATCAGCCACAAGCGACGCAACAGCTGGCCCAGCGCCGAAGCGGCCTTAGAGCATTTCCGCCACAAAAAAGCCTTTTCGCACTGGGAACCCGAAGTGTTGCAGGACTACATCGAGCACGGCACCCACGACCACGAGGGCAAGCGCGTGCTTAGCTTTGACCGCGACATTGAAACCCGCATTTACAACACGATTCCGGACAATTTAGACCGCCTGTTCCGCCGTCACCCCCTTAAGTGCCCGGTGGCCTTTATTGGCGGCAGGCAGTCGGTGGAAATGCGACGCGTGGGCATGTCCATGACCGAACAGCTCACCAAAGGCCGCACCATGATGCTGGACGGCAGCCACTTGTTTCCCATGGAAAAACCGTTGGCCACCGCCGCTGCGGTGGAAGCGGCGCTGCGCAATTTAGGCGCTTGAAGACGGCGTCCGACGTAGCGCCGGGTCAAGCCGCCCAGGTCACCCAGCCCAGATAGTGGGTCGCCAATACCACCAGACCAAACGCGATCCGGTACCAGGCAAACACCTCAAAGCTGTGGCTGGAGATAAATTGGAGCAACCAGCGCACGCAGACCCAGGCGCTGATGAAGGACACCACCAGACCCACGCCAAACAGGGGCACATCGGCCAGCGACAAGAGCGCACGCTCTTTGTAGAGGCTGTAAACGCCTGCACCAATCAGTGTGGGGATTGCCAGAAAAAATGAAAAATCGGTCGCTGCTTTGCGCGACAGGCCCAGCAGCATGCCACCAATGATGGTCGCGCCGCTGCGGCTGGTGCCCGGCACCATGGCCAGGCACTGCACCAGCCCCACCTTGAGCGCATCGCGTCCCCGCATTTCTTCCACCTCGTTGATGCGCACCGTGCTGGCAGGGCGGCGCTCGGCCCACAAAATGATGAAGCCCCCGATGATGAACGTGGTGGCCACCACCCAGGGCGTGAACAAGTGGGCTTTGATGGCCTTGCCCAGCAGCAAGCCCAAGACCACCGCAGGCAAAAAGCCAATGAACACGTTGAACGCAAAGCGTTGCGCGTCTTGCCGGTAGGGCAGCGCTTTGATGGTGCTGTGGATTTTTTCCCAATAGACCATGATCACCGCAAAGATGGCGCCGGTCTGGATGGCGATGTCAAACACCTTGGCCTTCTCATCGTCAAAGCCTAGCAAGGCGCCCGCCAAAATCAAATGCCCCGTCGACGAGATCGGCAAAAACTCGGTCAGACCTTCAACCAGCCCCATCACGACGGCTTTAAGCAATACAACAGTGTCCACACACGCTCCTGAAAATTGGGATCGATTATCGCCCTTGGCCCACGCGATTCAGTTCGTTCACGGCATGAGGGTGCCCCGTCTAAAATCGATCGCATGAGCACGACCACCCCTAAAAAGCCCGCCGCAACGTCTGAAGCCAGCAAACCCAGCAATTTTTTACGACAGATTATTGAGCGCGACCTGGCCGAGGGCAGTTACGGCACGCGCCGCTGGGCGGGCAGCCCGGGCGACGCAGCGCACCAGGCCAGCGGCCAGCCGGATCCAGCCAAGATCCGCACGCGCTTTCCACCCGAGCCCAACGGTTATTTGCACATCGGGCACGCCAAAAGCATTTGCATCAACTTTGGCCTGGCGCGCGACTACGGTGGTGTGTGCCACCTGCGCTTTGACGACACCAACCCCGAAAAAGAAGACACCGAGTATGTGAACAGCATCATTGATGCAGTGAAGTGGCTGGGCTTTGATTGGGCCCAAATGGGCCAAGCCCCCGGCAGCACCGCGCCCTACCAGGCCAGCGACTACTTTGATTTCATGTACCGCGCCGCCGAACACCTGATTGAAGCCGGTCACGCCTATGTGGACGAGCAAACGGCCGAGCAAATGCGCGTCA